>NZ_JAWJTG010000003.1:0-171499 GCF_032911605.1 Stenotrophomonas mexicanensis | reverse complement strand
CGTTTCTTTTGGTTACTTTTCTTTTCGCGCGAAAAGAAAAGTAACGCCCATGAACAATGAAGCGCCTTCAGCACGCGCCACGCGCAGAACCTGCGACGGCGTTACTTCACCGGCACCGGAATATTGCAAAGATCGATATGCCCCGCCGGGCGCTTGTAGAAATCATCCACGCGATTGCGGCGTGCTTCCACCGTATCGGCGAAGGTCTTGGAGTCGGTGCGCAGCACCTGGATCGGCGTGCGCTCAGCCACCGGCACGTCGCTGGCACGGCGGATCGACACGATCGGCGTACGCAGCTTCGGGTCGGTGTAGAAGCCCATCGGTGCCGGGCCGCGCGGGATCGCGCTGAGCAGTTCCATGCCCTTCAGCACGCGGCCGACCAGGGTGATGTTGCGGTCCAGCTGGCGCGGCGACTGGCCGGTCACCACATAGAGTTCGGCGCCGATGCTGCTGTCTTCCTCGTTGCTGCGGCCGGCGCCGAGCATGCCGTAGCAGTGCGCCAGCCAGGCCTTGCCGGCCTGTGGGTCCTGGCCGACCGGGAAGCCGTCGACGAAACCGGTCTGCGCGGCCCAGCCATCGCGATCCGGCATCACGCTCACCTTCAGTCCGGCGCTGGCGCGCTCGAACTCGGCCGGCAGCTTGCGCGCGGCACTACCGAACGGCTTGGCCTTGGCTGCGTCATCGGCGTCGGCATCGCCGAACTGCACCACGAAGTTGTCCTGCGAGCGGTAGATGCTGGTGCCGTCCCAGAAGTGCTCGTGAGCGAAGGTCTGGATGTTGGCGACATGGCGCGGGGCGAACTGCGGCGCCAGCTCGATGATCACCCGCCCGGCCGGCAGGTCCATGTACAGCAGGTTGGCCGGGTCCGGGGTGCGCCAGTCGCTGGCCGCCGAGGCGTCGAGAATCTGCTGCGGGCTGCGGTAGGGCGAGGCCGCACTGGCCAGGGCGGGCAGCAGGCAGGACAGGGCGAGGGCGGTCAGGGCAAGGCGACGACGGTGCGGCATGGGAACCCCGGAACATGAACGAGGCTTCGATTCTGCGCGAGCGGCCCGGCCACGCCAACCGGCAGAGTGACTAACGACACACTCGCTATACCGAACTTCGCACTACTGTTGACTTCAACGTAGTGGAGGGCCGGTCATGTCCGAGGACGATGTCCAGCTGAAGAAGTTCCAGAAGGAGCTCAGCGCCGGAACGGTGTCGCTGGCCCTGCTGGCGGTGCTGGCGCGGGCCGGGGAGCCGCTGTACGGCTACCTCATTGCCAAGGAGCTGGAGCGGGTGGGCGAGGGCGTGCTGAGCGGCAAGCAGAGCGCGCTGTACCCGGTGCTGCGCAATCTGGAGGGCGCCGGCCTGCTGGAAAGCCATGTGGAGCCGTCCAGCAGCGGGCCGCCGCGGCGCTACTACCGCATCAATGAACGTGGCCGCGAGGTGCTGGCGCAATGGCGCCAAGCCTGGCAGGCCACACGCGATTCCGTCGATTCCGTGTTGGAGGGGGTACCGCAATGAACGACCCGAGCCTGGCAGGCCGAGCCCTGCCCACGACCATCCCGCAGTACCTGGCGCAGCTGCGCGCGGCATTGGAAGGCGCCGACCCGGCGATGGTGCAGGACGCGCTGTACGACGCCGAGGAATACCTGCGCTCGGAGCTGGCGGCGCAGCCCGGCCGCAGCGAGGCCGAGGTGATCGCCGACGTTGCCGGCAGCTACGGTGCGCCGGACGAGGTAGCCGAAATCTACCGCGAGACCGAAGTGACGGTGAATCGCGCGCTGCGTACACCGCGTGCGGATACCGCACCGGTGCTGCGTGCGGCGGCGGAAGCCAGTGGCGTCGAGCCGGCCGCACCCCCGCCGGTACCGGTGCCGCGCTCGCTGCTGGCCCGCTTCTTCGGCGTGGTGGCCGATCCGCACACTTACGGTGCGCTGTTCTACATGCTGCTGTCACTGGCCACCGGCATCTTCTTCTTCACCTGGGTGGTGACCGGCCTGTCGCTGTCGCTGGGCCTGCTGATCCTGATCATCGGCATCCCGCTGACCGTGCTGTTCTTCGGTTCGGTGCGCGGGCTGGCGCTGCTGGAAGGGCGGCTGGTGGAAGCGCTGCTGGGCGAGCGCATGCCACGTCGTCCGCGTTACACCGACCGCAGCCGCACCTGGCTGCAGCGCATCGGCGACATGTTCACCGATGGCCGCACCTGGCTGACACTGCTGTACTTCGTGCTGATGCTGCCGCTGGGCGTGATCTACTTCACCATCGCGGTGACGTTGCTGTCGCTGTCGCTGAGCCTGATCTGGGCGCCGGTCGCGGCGATCTTCAGTGGCGACATCCCCGGCGTGTACATCAACGACGTGAACGTACTGCCGATGGCGGCCTCGCCGCTGGTGGCAATCGCGGTTGCCGCGGCGGGGGCGCTGCTGCTGCTGCTGACGATGCATCTGGCACGCGGCATCGGCAAACTGCACGGGCTGATCGCCAAGAACCTGCTCGTGCGGCTGTAAGCGGGAATCCACGCTTCGGTAGGCTTCGCTCTGGTAGGTGCCAACCTTGGTTGGCACGATCCATCAGTGCAGGGGCGCTTGGCGGAATTCGCTTTGGTAGGTGCCAACCTTGGTTGGCACAATCCTTCAGATACCGGGATTCAGGGTAGAGCGCCAACCAAGGTTGGCATCTACCAGGGCGTACCGACCAAGGTCGGCACCCACCCTGGGCGAGTTACCCCGCCTTTCGCCGCAACGGGGTAACGTTGCTCTTCTTCTTCGTGACCTTCGCCGCCGGTGCATCGGCATGCGCGGCGAAGAAGTCGCGCACCTTCGGGTACACGACTTCGCGCCAGCGACGGCCGCTGAAGATGCCGTAGTGGCCGGCACCTTCGACGATGAAATGCTCACGGCGGCCAGCGTCGATGCCGGTGCACAGCGCCTGCGCGGCTTCGGTCTGGCCGAGGCCGGCGATGTCGTCCAGCTCACCCTCGATGCTCAGCAGCGCGGTGTCGCGGATCGCCGACGGATCGACCTTCTCACCGTTGACCACCCACTCGCCACGCGGCAGCAGGAAGTCCTGGAACACCACGGAAATGGTATCCAGGTAGTACTTGGCCGGCATGTCCAGCACCGCGTTGTACTCGTCGTAGAAACGACGGTGCGCGTCGGCGTCTTCCAGGTCGCCCTTGACCAGGTCGGTGTAGAAATCCCAGTGCGAGCTGAAGTGGCGGCTCGGGTTCATCGACAGGAACCCGGCGTGCTGCAGGAAGCCCGGGTACACGCGGCGGCCGACGCCGGGATAGCTGGCCGGCACGGTGTGGATGACGTTGTTCTCGAACCACGACAGCGGGTTCTGCGTGGCCAGGTTGTTCACTGCGGTCGGGCTGCAGCGTGCATCGATCGGGCCACCCATCATCACCAGCGTGCGCGGCGTCGGCTCGCCACGGCTGGCCATCAGCGAAACCGCAGCCAGCACCGGTACGGTCGGCTGGCACACACTCACCACGTGCAGGCGCTCCACGCCGAGGTGGCGGATGAACTCCTGGATGTAGGCGATGTAGTCGTCCAGGCCGAACTCGCCTTCGCTGGCCGGCACCATGCGCGCGTCGACCCAGTCGGTCACATACACGCGGTGGTCGCGCAGCAGCGTGCGCACGGTGTCGCGCAGCAGCGTGGCGTGGTGGCCGGACAACGGCGCCACCACCAGCACGAACGGCTGGTTGAGCATGGTGTGCAGCTGGTCGGCCTCATTGCTGTGGCGCTTGAAGCGCAGCAGCTTGCAGAACGGCTTGCTCACTTCCTCGTGCACGACGATCGGCACGCGCTCGCCATCGACGTCGATTTCGTTGATGCCCCACTCGGGCTTCTCGTAATCCTTGCCGATGCGATGGAAGAGTTCATTGACCGCCGCCAGGCGATCAGCACCGGGCATCTGCGACCACCAGTGGCTCTGGTTGGCGAAGAACCTGGCGTTGGCCTGGGCCTGGTGCACCCAGGGGGCGAGCAGGTTGCGGGTCAGTTCGTGCAGTTGATAGAGCATGACGACCGAATATGTATGGTCATATGTTGCCGCGCAGCATATCCCATCCGGGTGCCCCGCAGGTTAAGTTGGCTGAAAATAATGAATCCGGATTCACATCCGCTCCAGCGCGGCCGCATCGCCTGCCAGGGCGGGGCCGAGCCAGCAATGCGACCCTACCGGCTGCAGACCGTGCCGGGCCAGCGTCCGCCGGTACCAGCGCGCCGGGCGGGCCTGGAAACCCTCGTGGTCGCCCTCGAACGCGTCCTCGGCGGCGAAGGTCTCCAGGAAGGCCACGCCGCCGGTCAGCTCCGCCACGCCGGCCAGTCCGGCACGCAGCTCACGGTCGGGCACATAGTGCATCACGTCCGAGCAGATCAGCAGGTCGACCGGGGCGCAGGGCCGCAGCCAGGCGAAATCACCGAAGCGGGCCAGGTGCAGGTTGCGGGTGCGGCCGTAGCGGCGCACAGCGTACTCGCTGCTGTCGAAGCCGAGGTATTCGACCTTCGGACGCAGCTTCAGCAGCGGCGCGCGCCAGGCGCCTTCGCCGCAGCCGATATCCAGCACGCTGCGGATCGGTCGCTCCAGGTAGTACTCGGCGCTGGCCACAGCCAATGCCACCTTGCGTGCCAGGCGGGCGCTGCCACCGATGTCGGCACGGCGGTACCAGCGTTGGAAGTAGGCGGCGTCGTAGGTCTTGTCCATGGGGTGGTGCACGATCGGGGAAAACGGCGTCTATCGTACGGCGTTGCGGCGTGCCATGCGCCGATGTGTCGCGGCGCTGGGGCGTGGGGTGGCCCGGCCACGGCATGCGAGAATGGCCGCCAACCTACGCCAGCCGCCGGAGCGAGCGCATGCAGAGCTACTACTGGGTCAAGACCTTCCACATCGTGTTCGTGGTGGCGTGGATGGCCACGGTGTTCTACCTGCCGCGCATCCTGGTGAATCTGGCCGAGACCGCAGGCCAACCGGCGGTGACCGAGCGCCTGCAGCTGATGGGCCTGCGCCTGTACCGTTTCGGCCACTCGATGTTCGGCCTGGCGTTCCTGCTGGGCCTGGTGCTGTGGCTGGGCTACAAGGTCATTCCGGATTTCCCGACGATGGTTGCCTCGGGCGCTGCCGGTTGGCTGCATGCCAAGCTGGGGCTGGTGGTGCTGCTGCTGGTGTACTTCAGCTGGATCGGGCGCCTGCTCAAGGGCGTGGCCAAGGGCAGGGCGCTGCCGTCGTCGCGCGCGCTGCGCTGGATCAATGAGATCCCGCTGCTGGCCTTCATCCCGATCGTGTGGCTGGTGCTGGCCAAGCCATTCTGAGATCCCGCTATCCGTAGAGCCATGCTTGGCTCTACGGGTTCGCGTGATTCTTCGCCAAAGCAGAGGCATCCACGCGTGGCGTGGATCTACTGGGTGCAGCTGTGGCTTTTGATGTTCAGGTCCGCCATGAGCGAGCCGAGCATCGCAGGTGAAACAGGGGCGAAGAGGCGCCGATGTTTGAGCGCAGCGAGTTCGGCGCCGTCCCCTGATTCACCGAGAAGCGCAGGGAACCGGTGCACGGCACCGGCTCGCGTTCGGCGGCGTGTTCTTTGGTTACTTTCTTGTACGAGCAAGAAAGTAACAAGCCGATGAATCAGGCCGCTTCGTACGTGCCGTAGCTGCGCAGGCGGGCGTAGCGCTGTTCCAGCAGCTGCTCGGTGGACAGCTTGTCCAGCGCATCCAGCTCGTTCAGCAGCACCGCCTTCAGGCGCTTGGCCATCTGCGTCGGGTTGCGGTGGGCGCCGCCGGTCGGCTCGCGCACGACCTTGTCGACCAGGCCCAGGCTCTTCAGGCGCGGGGCGGTCAGGCCCAGCTGTTCGGCGGCATCCTTGGCCTTGCCGGCATCCTTCCACAGGATCGAGGCGCAGCCTTCCGGGGTGATGGTCGAGTACACCGAGTACTCCAGCATCACGGTGCGGTCGCCCACGCCCAGCGCCAGCGCGCCGCCGGAGCCACCTTCACCGATCACGGTGCAGATGATCGGCACCTTCAGTTCGGCCATCTCGATCAGGTTGCGTGCGATCGCTTCGGACTGGCCACGCGATTCGGCATCGATGCCCGGCCAGGCGCCGGCGGTGTCGATCAGGGTCAGCACCGGCAGGCCGAAGCGCTCGGCCATCTTCATCAGGCGCAGGGCCTTGCGGTAGCCCTCCGGCTTGGGCATGCCGAAGTTGCGCTTGATCTTTTCCTTGGTGTCACGGCCCTTCTGGTGGCCGATCACCATCACCGCACGGCCGTTGATGCGTGCCAGGCCGCCCATGATCGCCTTGTCGTCGGCGAAGGCACGGTCGCCGGCCAGCTCCTGGAACTCATCGAACATGACGCGAAGGTAGTCTGCGGTGTACGGGCGCGACGGATGACGGGCCAGCTGCAGCACCTGCCACGAGGTCAGGTTGCGGAAGATCTGCGCGGTGCGCATGCGCAGCTTGTCCTGCAGCGCGTGCACTTCCGCCTCGACATTGACCGCCGGCCCGGCACTGGCGTTGCGCAGTTCCTGGATCTTGGCTTCCAGGTCGGCGATGGGTTGCTCGAAGTCGAGGTAGTTCGGATTCATCGGAAGCCGTCGTGTAAAGAAGAGGGGAATTCTAGCCGAATGCGTGCAAACCACCCGTACGCCTTCGTCTGGAAGGCGACGGTAGCGCAGCCGGGCAGGGGGCGCCAGTCAGCTCAGGGCACCACCAGGGCGCTGCGGCCCATCAGCTGGCTGCGCTGGGAAACGAAGTCGTTGTAGGCCTCGTTGGCCTCCCGGCCCAGCCCGCTGCCCAGGGTGGCGGTGGCCGAGGTGAAGGCCATCTGCGCGGCGAAGTCCTGCTTGCGCAGGGCCTTCTGTTCATCGGCGGTGGTGGCCTTCAGCCAGCGCGCATAGACCTCGCGCAGCGGCGCGGCGTGCGCCTCGAAGGCGGGGTCCAGCGCCGGCAGGCTGGCCGGGGCCGGTTCCAGGCTGAATGCCGGGGCCACGTAGCCGGCCGGCTGTTCGCGCTTGAATGCACCGGGTTCGCCCATGCCTTCCTCGACGTAGGCGATGAAATCCGGGGCCGTGAACACCTTGGCCACGATCTGGCCGCCGCTGGAATCGACATGGGCCACCACCTTTTCCTTCGGGAAGGGCTCGCGCACGCCGTAGGTCCAGGTCTTCTCGATGAACAGTTCGTGGCTCTTTTCGAACGGGCCTTCGAAGTCGACGCCGCCCAGCTCGATGCCGGCCTTGCCGGTGCCGAAGTTCTTCAGCTTGCTCTCGTCGGTGACATAGATCTCGCGGGCGACCACGTACTCGCTCAGGGTCGGGTTGATCAGCCCGCCACGACCGTCGACGTAGACGATGAAGCGCACGTCGCCGAGCTTTTCGGTGTGCAGGCGATGCTCGCCGACGGCCAGCGAAATCGGGCGCGAGCCCTGTGCGGCCACCGGCAGGTCCTTGCCATCGATGCTCAGTGCCAGCGGCGTGTCGGTCGGGTTGTCGATCTGGAACTCGACCTTCGAGGGCGAACAGGCGGCCAGGGCCAGCGCGGCGGCGAACGGGAACAGCAGGGTCTTCATCGGCAATCGTCCTTGATACATGGAACGGGAAAGCAGGGGTTTCAGCAAAACCAGGGAGCCAGCTTCAGCTGGCCCACGGCGGGCTGTAGCGCACCTTCAGGGTGCGCACGGCCGGGTCGGCGCGCAGCGCCTCCATCAGCTTGGAATCGATGCGTACCGCGCTCTGCCCGGACACATCGAGCATGCCGGCGACACCGCCCTGCGGACCCTTCAGCAGCAGATCCAGGCGCAGCGGCGTGCGGCCGGGGCGATGGCGGTCGAGCAGCGCATCAATGCGTTCCCAGACCGGGCGCTGCTGGCGCAGGTCCAGGCGCAGCGACAGCCGGGTGGCGTAGTTGGCGCAGACTTCGTCGAAGTCCCAGCACTGGCGGATGCGCAGCGCGAAGCCACCATTGAATTCGTCCTCGCGCAGGCCACCCTTGACCACCAGGATGCGGTCCTTGGTCATCAGGTGGCCGAACTCGGCCATCGCGTCGGAGAACGCGCTGCACTCGACGCGGCCACGGCCGTCCTCGAGCTGGATGAAGATCTGGCTCTCACCCTTGCGGCGCACGCCGACCACCTGGCCGGCCAGCACGGTCTGTACTTCCGGGCGCCAGCGCTTTTCGCCGCCGCCACCGCCACCGCTGTTGGCGCTCCAGATCTTCTCCACCGAGCCCAGGTCGTTGCCGACCAGGTCGCGCACGTCGTCGCGCCAGGGATCGAACGGGTGGCCGCTGAGGTAGAAGCCCAGCGTGTCGCGCTCGCCGTTCAGGCGCTGCAGCAGCGGCCATTCCTCGGCTTCGGGCAGGTCCAGCTGGATCGTGGTCGCGCTCGGGTCGGGGCCACCGAACAGCGAGTTCTGCCCGGACGCACGTTCGCGCGCCATCTGGTCGGTGGCCTTGATCACTTCCGGCAGCTGCAGCATCAGCGAGGCGCGGTTATGCCCGAGCTCATCCAGTGCGCCGCAGTTGATCATCGCTTCCAGCGTGCGCCGGTTGAGCTTGGCCGATCCGACGCGGGTGCAGAAGTCGAGCAGGTCCTTGTAGTCGCCACCCTTCAGGCGCTCGTCCACCACCGCTTCGCAGGCACCCTGGCCGACGCCCTTGATCGCGCCCAGACCGTACTGGATGGTGTCCGGGGTGACGGCTTCGAACATGAAGGCCGAGTGGTTCACCTTCGGCGGCAGCACGGTCAGGCCGAGGTTGCGCACTTCGTCCAGGAAGCCGACCACCTTCTCGGTATTGTCCAGGTCCGAGGACAGCGTGGCCGCCATGAACTCAGCCGGGTAGTGGCGCTTCAGCCACGCGGTCTGGTAGCTGACCAGTGCATAGGCAGCGGCGTGCGACTTGTTGAAGCCGTAACCGGCGAACTTCTCCATCAGGTCGAAGATCGCATCGGCCTTGGCTTCGTCCACACCGTCCTTGGCCGCACCTTCGCGGAAGATCTCGCGGTGCTTCGCCATTTCGGCCGGCACCTTCTTGCCCATCGCGCGGCGCAGCAGGTCGGCGCCGCCCAGCGAGTAGCCGCCGACGATCTGCGCCATCTGCATCACCTGCTCCTGGTACACCATGATGCCGTAGGTGTCCTTCAGGATCGCTTCGGTGCGCGGATCGGGATAGATGATTTCTTCCTGGCCGTGCTTACGCGCGTTGAAGGACGGAATCAGGTCCATCGGGCCGGGTCGGTACAGCGACACCAGCGCGATCAGGTCTTCGAAGCGGTCGGGGCGTGCGTCCTTCAGCAGGCGGCGCATGCCCGAGGATTCGAACTGGAACACCGCGCCGGTATTGCCGTTGGCGAAGATGTCCTTGTAGGTGGGCGTGTCGTCGAGCGGGATCGCGGCGATGTCCACCGGCGGGATGCCGGCGCGCTCATGGCGCTTGTTGATCGCCTTCACCGCCCAGTCGATGATGGTCAGCGTGCGCAGGCCGAGGAAGTCGAACTTCACCAGGCCCACTTCTTCCACGTCGTTCTTGTCGAACTGGGTGACCGGGTTCTTGCCGAGTCCGTTCTCGTCGTGTTCGGCGTACAGCGGGCAGAACTCGCTCAGCGGTTCGGGCCCGATCACCACGCCACCGGCGTGCTTGCCGGCGTTGCGGGTCAGGTCTTCCAGCTGCAGCGCCAGATCGATCAGGTCGCGGACATCGTCCTCGGTCTCGTAGCGCTGGATCAGTTCGGCCGACGCCATTTCCGAGCTCGGGCCTTCCTTGCCCTTGCCCAGCGCATCCTTCAGGTGGATGCCGAGGATGTTCGGGATCAGCTTGGAGACGCCGTCGACCAGGCCGTACGGGAAACCGAGCACGCGGCCGGAGTCGCGCACCACCGCCTTGGCGGCCATGGTGCCGTAGGTGATGATCTGGCTGACGCGCTCGCGCCCGTACTTGCGCGCGACGTAGTCGATCACCTCGTCGCGGCGGTCCATGCAGAAGTCGATGTCGAAGTCGGGCATCGACACGCGTTCCGGATTGAGGAAGCGCTCGAACAGCAGGTTGTACGGCAGCGGATCCAGATCGGTGATCTTCAGCGCCCAGGCCACCAGCGAACCGGCACCCGAACCACGGCCGGGGCCGATCGGAATTCCCTGGTTCTTGCCCCACTGGATGAAGTCGGCCACGATCAGGAAGTAGCCCGGGAAGCCCATCTTGATGATGGTGTTGAGCTCGAACTCCAGGCGCTCGAAATACTCTTCGCGGGTCTTGCCCGGCGCCAGTGGATTCTTCTCCAGGCGCTCTTCCAGGCCATCGCGCGACATCTTCTGGATCCAGGTGTCCAGGGTCTCGTCGTCCGGCACCGGGTAGTTGGGCAGGAAGTAGGTGCCCAGCCGCATCTCGATGTTGCAGCGCTCGGCCAGCGCCAGCGTGTTGTCGATCGCATCGGGGATGTCGGCGAACAGCGCGCACATCTCCTCGGCAGACTTCAGGTACTGCTGGTCGCTGTATTCGCGCGGGCGCTTGGGGTCGTCCAGCACGCGGCCGGTGGAAATGCACACGCGCGCTTCGTGCGCGCTGAAATCCGTCGGCGACAGGAAGCGTACGTCGTTGCTGGCCACCACCGGCAGGCCACGCTGGCCGGCCGCCATCAGCGCGAACTGGTTGAAGGTTTCCTCGCCCTCGCGGCCGGTGCGGGTCAGCTCCAGGTGCAGGCCATCGCCGAACACGCGCTGCCAGTCGGCCAGCTGCTGCTCGGCCAGTTCATGCTTGCCGTCCAACGCCAGGCGCCCGGCCAGGCTCTGCCGGCCGGCCAGCGCGAACAGGTTGGCGTTGCCGGCCTTCAACCAGTCCGGGTGCACGGCCACGCCGCCTTCCGGACGATGACCTTCCATCCAGGCGCGGGTCAGCAGCCGCGACAGGCTCAGGTAGCCTTCGCGATCGCGGCACAGCAGGGTCATCCGCCACGGGTCCTGGCCTTCCTCGGCGATCAGTACGTCGGCGCCCGCGATCGGCTTGATGCCCACGCCTTCGGCGGCCTTGTAGAACTTGACCAGGGCGAACAGGTTGTTGAGGTCGGTCACCGCCAGCGCGGGCAGGCCGAGCTCGACCGAGCGCGACAGCAGGTTGGCCTGCTTGGCCTTCTTCGGGTCCGCCTGGTCGGGCTTGGCCGGCACGCGGATGGTCGAGTCCGCCAGCGAGAACTCGGTGTGGACGTGGAGATGTACGAAGCGGGAGTTGGACATGCCGGACCAGGTTGGAGCGCGCGGGCCCCGGGTGCTGACGGAAGATCGTCGCCGGGGTCGGGATGCGCTGGAGTGCCCGGTCAGGGTAGCGAGGGCAGGGGGAAGCGACAAGGACTTGACGGTGCGCCGATTGCGCGAATGTCGCCGGGCATGGCCCGGCGCCAGCGGAGGCGTTCACATTGCCGTGAAAGCGCCGGACGATACCCGGCAGCCGTTGTTCAAGCGATGGCTGTGATCGCGGGGGCTGGGGCTGTTTCCAGGCACTCGCGCACCGGGGCGAAGCTGCGCCGGTGCTCCACGCAGGGGCCGTGCTCGCGCAGGGCGGCCAGGTGGGCCGGGGTGCCGTAGCCCTTGTGCTGCTCGAAGCCGTACTGCGGATGGCGGGCATGCACCTCCTGCATGTAGCGGTCGCGCGAGACCTTGGCCAGGATCGAGGCGGCCATGATCGCGCGGTCGATGCCATCGCCGCCGACCAGCGCCTGCGCCGGCAGTACCAGACCCTTGGGCACCACGTTGCCATCGATGCGCGCGAAGCCGGCCACGTGGGCGACCGCTGCGACCACGTCGCGCATGCCCTGCAGGGTGGCCTGGTAGATGTTCAGACGGTCGATGGTGTCCACGTCCACCAGCACCACATGCCAGGCCAGGGCGCGCTCGATGATGCGGTCATGCAGCTGCTCGCGGCGCGCCGCGGTCAGCTGCTTGGAATCGTCCAGGCCGTTGATGCGCGGCCGTGCCGGGTCGAACACCACGGCCGCCACCGCGACCGGCCCGGCCAGCGGGCCACGACCGGCTTCGTCGACGCCGGCGACCAGGCGCTCCGGCTCGACCACCGCCGCGCCATCGAACAGGGTCAGGCTGGCCGCTGCGGCGTAGCGGCGGCTCATGCCTGGGCCTGGTCGCGCATCAGCAGCTCGCCGACGGCGTCGGCGGCACGTGCCGACGCATTGCGGCGCAGGCGCTCATGCAGGCGGGCATAGGTGTCCTGCAGGTCGGTCACCCGCTGCGGGTGGTCGAACCATTGCTGGATGGCCGCAGCCAGCTTGTCCGGCGTGCAGTCATGCTGCATCAGCTCCGGTGCCAGGTCCTGGCCGGCCAGGATGTTGGGCAGGGCAAAGCGGTCGACCTTGATCAGGCCGAATGCCTTGACCAGACGGTAGGTCAGCTCGTTGACACGGTAGCCGACCACCATCGGCCGCTTCACCAGCATGGCCTCCAGGGTCGCGGTACCGGACGCCAGCACCACCACGTCGGCCGCGATCATGGCGTTGCGCGCCTGGCCGTCGAGCACATGCGAGTACGCGACCGGCAGCGCCGAGCGCGACAGCTGCTCTTCGATCAGCCGCTTGCATGCGGGGTTGGCGGCAGGCACCACCACGTGCAGGCCGGGGATGCGCTCGGAGACCTGCCAGGCGGCTTCGAAGAAGGGTTCACCGAGGCGCGAGATTTCGCCCAGGCGGCTGCCTGGCAACACCGCCAGCACCTTGGCCGACGTCGGCAGGCCAAGCGCTGCGCGCGCTTCCTCGCGGTTGCCCTGCAGGGGGATGTCATCGGCCATCGGATGGCCAACGAAGCGTGCGTCGATGCCGTGCTTGGCATAGATCGGGGGTTCCATCGGGAACAGGCACAGCACCAGGTCGGCGCTGCTGCCGATCTTCTCGGCGCGCTTCTCGCGCCAGGCCCAGACCGAGGGGCTCACGTAATGCACGGTGCGCACGCCGCGCTGCTTCAGCCAGCGTTCGATGCCCAGGTTGAAGTCGGGCGCGTCGATGCCGATGAACACGTCCGGCTGCCATTCCAGTGCACGCTGGCGAAACGCGGAACGCAGTTTGAGCAGGCGTGGCAGGTGGCGCAGTACTTCGGTCAGGCCCATCACCGCCAGCTCGCTGGCATCGTGCCAGGTCAGGCAGCCGGCGCTGCGCATGGCATCGCCACCGATGCCGGCGAATTCGGCATTCGGAAAGCGTGCCTTCAGCTCGCGCACCAGGCCCGCACCCAGCAGATCACCGGAGGCCTCACCGGCCACCAGTGCGATCCGCAACGGGCGCTCGCTGAGCACCCGCTGCGCGGGGACGCTGCCGGCCATCGAGGCCAGCGGAATCACGGCGGCGCCGGCCGGCGCCTGGCCGGTCGTGCTGCTCATCGCAGCAAGGGCCTCTCGGCGTGCTCGATGAAGTCCAGCATGGCCTTCACGTCATCGCTGTCGCGCGCCTGTTCGGTCAGCTGCACCTTGGCTTCGGCCAGTGGCAGGCCCGCCACGTACAGCGTGCGGTAGGCACGCTTGATGGCGGAAATGCGCTCGGCGTCGAAGCCGCGGCGTTTCAGGCCTTCGCTGTTGATGCCGCGCGGGCGGCCCAACGAATCGGTGCCGACCATGGTGAACGGCGGTACATCGCCATTGGTCAGCGCGCCCATGCCGAGGAAGGCATGCGCACCGATGCGGCAGAACTGGTGGGCCCCGGCGAAGCCGCTGATGATCACGTAGTCACCCACGGTCACGTGGCCGGCCAGGGTGGTGTTGTTGGAGAACACGCAGAAGTTGCCGACATGGCAGTCATGCGCCACGTGCGTGTAGGCCAGCATCCAGTTGTCGTCGCCGATGGTGGTGATGCTGCCGCCGCCGCCGGTGCCACGGTTCAGCGTGACGAACTCGCGGAACACATTGCGGTCGCCGATCACCAGCTCGGTGCGCTCCCCTGCATACTTCTTGTCCTGCGGTTCGCCACCGACGGCTGCGTGGCCGATGAAGCGGTTGTCGCGGCCGATCTTCGTCGGGCCGTGGATGCTGCAGTGGGGGCCGATCACCGTGCCGGCACCGATTTCCACATCGGCACCGATCAGGGTGAACGCGCCCACCTGGACGTCATCGGCCAGGCGCGCGGCCGGATCGATGACGGCGGTCGGGTGGATCCGCGGTGCGTTGTCAGTCATTCCTGCCTCCAGTGGATCAGCCCTTGGCGCCGGCGCACATGACTTCGGCCGAGGCAACGACTTCACCGTTGACCTTGGCTTCGCCGTAGTACCAGCCCATGTTGCGGATCAGGCGCTTCATCTGCACATCCAGCATCAGCACGTCGCCGGGAACGACCTGCTTGTTGAAGCGGGCGTTTTCCACCTTGACCATGTAGAACAGCTTGGACTGCGAGTCACGGCCGAGCGTGAGCTGGGTCATCACGCCACCGGCCTGCGCCAGCGCTTCGATGATCAGTACGCCGGGCATGATCGGGCGGCCCGGGAAGTGGCCCTGGAAGAACGGCTCGTTGATGCTGACGTTCTTCTGCGCAAGGATGCGCTTGGCGTCGATGTCGAGCTCAAGCACCCGGTCCACCAGCAGGAACGGGTAGCGGTGCGGGAGCAGTTCCTGGATCTGGCAGACGTCGATCGGAAGCTGCAGCGTGTCGTTCATTCTTTCTCCTTGCCAGCAGCCAGGACGCGGCGAGCCAATGCGTCCAGCTGCTTGAAGCGCGCGGCGTTCTTGCGCCACGTGCGGTTGTCGGTCAACGGGGTGCCGGACGAGTACTCGCCCGGCTCATGGATGGAATTGCGGACCACGGACTTGCCGGTGATCACGACCTTGTCGCAGATCTCGAGGTGGCCGACCACGCCGACGTGGCCGCCGAGCAGGCAGTAGCGGCCGATCTTGGCGCTGCCGGCGATGCCGGTGCAGCCGGCGATGGCCGAGTGCGCACCGATCTGCACGTTGTGCGCGATCTGCACCAGGTTGTCCAGGCGCACGTCTTCGTCCAGCACGGTGTCTTCCAGCGCACCACGGTCGACGCAGGTGTTGGCGCCGATCTCGCAGTCATCGCCGATGCGCACACCGCCGAGCTGCGGCACCTTGATCCACTTGCCGGCGTCCATGGCCAGGCCGAAGCCATCGGCGCCGAGCACGGCACCGGGATGCACACGAACCCGCTTGCCGAGCTTGACCCGGGTGACCAGGGTGACCCGCGCGATCAGCTCGCAGCCGTTGTCCAGGCTGCAGTCTTCGCCGATCACGCTGCCGGTGCCGATGATGCAGTTTTCGCCGACCACGCTGCGTGCGCCGACGGAGACGAACGGGCCGATATGCGCGCTGGCGGCGACCTGCGCGCTGGGATCGATGACGGCGCTGGGGTGGATGCCCGGCGGGCGCGTCGGCGCGATGTCGAACAGCGCGGCGATCTTGGCGAAGGTGGTGTACGGGTCCTTGGCCACGAGCGCGGCGCCGGGGGCGGCCTCGGCGTCGTCGGCACGCAGGACTACCAGCGAGGCCTGGCTGTCGGCCAGCTGGGCGCGGTAGCGCGGGTTGGCGAGGAAGGTCAGCTGGCCAGGACCGGCATGGGCGAGGGTGGCCACGCCATGGATGGCGGTGGCGGGGTCGCCGTGGACCTGCAGGCCGAACTGCTCGGCGAGTTGCTGGGCGGTGTAGGTGGGAGTATTCACGGCGGGAGTTTAACGTGTGACGGCATTGCGGTCATGCGGGGGCGAAGGCTTGGCGCCTGCCTGGTAGGAGCGGGAGGCGGCGGGTGGCCCTGGCCAGGACACGCAAAAGCCCCTCCATGGTGCTCGATGGCGCCATCCATGGCGCCAACGGTCCTGTCCAGGGCCACCCGCCGCCTCTGGACAGTTTCCTGCGAGCGCGGCCAAAAGCCTGTCCCCTGCAGTGACATCTGCCTCAACGAAAACGCCGGGCAATGCCCGGCGCTTCGTACCCCGTCTGGTGGAGAGCCCCCCTTTGTTAAGGGGGGGCGCGCCAGCGGCGCGGGGGATAGGTGAAATGCGCGGGCAATTCACCGGAGGTGGATCAGTTCTGAGGAACGACGTTCCTCAGAACTGGCCACCGAACGTGAATTGCAGACGTTCGATCTTGTCATCGTCTTCCTTCTTCAGCGGGAAGGCGTAGCTGATCGAGATCGGGCCGACCGGGGCGCGCCACAGCAGGGCCACACCGGTGGACACGCGCAGTTCGTTGGCCTTGAAGTTCTTGGTGCCGTTGTAGACGTTACCGAAGTCGACGAAGGCGGACACGCGTGCCGACGGGCTGTCGAACAGGCGCGGGAAGTAGGCTTCGACCGAACCGACGGTCTTCAGCGAACCACCCAGCGGCTGGCCTTCCGGGTAGCCGTTGGTGACTTCGCGCGGGCCGAGGGTGTTGTCTTCGAAGCCGCGCACCGAGTTGGTACCGCCGGCGTAGAAGTTCTCGAAGAACGGCAGGCCGCTGGCGGTCACCGTACGGGTGGTGCCGTCCGGGTTGGTCAGCGTGCGGGTGTAGTCGTTGCCATAGGCATCGCCGTAGCCCACTTCGGCACGGGTGTTGATCACCAGCGACGGCATGATCGGCCAGTACTTGCTGATCTGGTAGTTCAGCTTGTAGTACTCGATGGTCGAACCCGGCAGCGTGGTTTCCAGGCCGATGCGCTGGTAGGTACCGCGGGTCGGCATGAAGTAGTCGTTGCGCGAGTCACGCGCCCAGCCCAGCTCGGTGCGCCAGGCATGGAACGTGCGCCTACCGACGGCGTTGATGTAGTCGATGATCGACTGCGGGGTCGAGCCCTGGTAGGTGGTGATCTGGTTGCTGTCGATGCCGAACATCAGCGAGACGGTATCGGTCTCGGTGATCGGCACGCCGAACACCACCTGCGCCGAACCATTGGTGCTGTTGTACTGCGCGGTGTTGAAGTCGGAGTAGTCCAGTTCGCGCCAGGACAGGTTGTAGCCCAGCGACACGCCGTCATCGGTGAAGTACGGGTTGGTGTAGCTGAAGCCGTAGCGCTGCAGGTAGCTGCTGCGCGAGGCTTCGACCGACACGCGGTTGCCGCCGCCGAGGAAGTTGTTCTGCGACAGCTGCACCGAGGTGGTCATGCCGTAGGACTGCGAGTAGCCCAGGCCGAACACGAAGCTGCCGGACGTGGTTTCCTTGACGTTGTAGACGACGTCGACCTGGTCGTTGCTGCCGCTTACGGCCGGGGTTTCAACATCCACCGACTCGAAGTAGCCCAGGCGCTGCAGGCGGATCTTGGAGCGGTCGATCGCGGCCTGCGAGTACCAGCTGTTCTCGAACTGGCGCATTTCGCGACGCATCACTTCGTCGGACGTACGCGTGTTGCCACGGAACAGGATGCGACGCACCGACACGCGCGGGCCGGGCACGACCTGCATGTTGATCGCCACGGTCTGCTCGGGGCGGTTGGTGGTCGGGATCGGGTTCACCTTGGCGAACGCGTAGCCGATGTTGGACAGCGAGTTGGTGATGGTGTCCGAGCTGAATTCCAGCAGCGCACGCGAGAACGTGTCGCCGGACTTCTGGATCACCATGCGCTCGACGTCCTCCTGCGGAAGGATCGTGTCGCCGCTGACCTTGATCTCGGAGATCTTGTACTGCGCACCTTCGGTCACGCCGGCGGTGAGGAACATGTCGCGCTTGTCGGGGCTGATCGACACCTGGGTCGAATCAATGCTGAAGTCGACATAGCCGCGGTCGAGGTACCAGGAATTGAGCTTTTCCAGGTCGCCGGACAGCTTTTCCTTGGAGTACTGGTCGTCACGGCGGTACCACGATGCCCAGTTGTGCTCCTTGGACTCCCAGGTCTCCAGGATGTCCTTGCTCTCGAACTTCTCGGTGCCGACCAGGTTGACGTGACGGATCTTGGCCGCCTTGCCTTCCTTGATGGCGATCGCGATGTCCACGCGGTTGCGGTCCAGCGGGCTCACCGTCGGGGTGATCTCGACGTTGTACTTGCCGCGGTCGTTGTACTGGCGGCGCAGTTCCTGGGTCACGCGGTCCAGGCTCAGGCGATCGAAGGTGCCGCCCTCGGTCAGGCCGATGTCGGACAGGCCCTTGAGCAGCTGCTCGGACTTGATGTCCTTGTTGCCGGTCACGGTCAGCTTGTTGATCGCCGGGCGTTCCTTGACGGTCACCACCAGGATGCTGCCCTGGCGGTCCAGCTGCACGTCTTCGAAGAAGCCGGTCTTGTACAGGGCGCGGATGGTCTCGCCGACCTTGTTGTCGGTGACCGTCTCGCCACGCTCCACCGGCAGGTAGGTGAATACCGTGCCCGAGCTGATGCGCTGCAGGCCATCCACGCGGATGTCGCTGACAGTGAAGGGCTCGGCTGCCTGGGCCAGGGCGGGAGCGCCGGTGACGGCGGCGAGGGCGAGGGCCAGCAGGCGGCGATTGGGGAGTCGCGTCATGTCACGTCCGGTAGGAAGGTCGATTTCATTGGTGCGGGATGCCGACGCTGTAGACGGCAACAACGTGGAAAAGTTCATCGCGGGACCAGGCCGAGGATGTCGTTGTAGAACGCCAACCCCATCAGCCCGGCCAGCAACGCCAGGCCGATGTACTGGCCGGCGGCGATGGCACGCTCGCTCAGCGGGCTGCCCTTGACCAACTCGATAAGGTAATACAGCAGGTGGCCGCCGTCCAAGATCGGGATCGGCAACAGGTTGATGATGCACAGGCTGAGTGACAGCAGGGCAAGGAACTGCAGGAACCAGTCCAGGCCGCGTTTGGCCGAGATGTTGGCTACCCGGGCGATGGTGACGGGTCCGGAAACGTTCTGCAGCGAGGCTTTGCCGGTGACGATGCGGCCCATCATGCCCAGCGAATCGGCCGCCAGGCGGCCGGTTTCGCGCACGGCCACGGTGACCGCGTCGAGCGGGCCATAGCGCAGCAGGGTGTCGTAGGGAGGGCTGAACGAGGTCGGGAACTGCACGCCGATCTGCCAGATCGGCTCGCCCTTTGAATCCTTGCCCTGGCGCGGGGTGACTTCCAGCGCCAGGCGCTCGCCGCCCCGCAGGACCTCGATCATGCCCGGGCCGCCGGCGCGGCCCAGCGTCTGGATCTCGCCGATGACCTGGTCGGCGCCGTCGATGCGCTGGCCGTCGATCGCTACGATCAGATCGCCCGGCTGCAGCTGCCCGGCCACCACGGAGTCCGCGGTGAGCGACTCGACCAGCGCCGGTTGCAGCCACGACTGCCAGTACAGGCCAGCCAGGATCGGCACGCGCCGTTCATCGAAGCCGGGGGGCAGCTGCGACAGCGGCAGGCTGCGCACGCGCACCTGGTCGGCCGGGTCCAGCACTTCCAGCTTCACGTCGCGACGGTCCATCGCGGCGGCGGTCAGCGCCATGCTGGCCTCGCCGAGGGTGACCACCGGGCGCTCGTCCACGCGCAGCACGCGGTCGCCGCTGGTCAGGCCGGCGCTGGCGGCGATGCCGCTGACACGGCCGATGGTCGGCGAATAATCCTGCTTGCCGATCACGAACATCGCCCACAGCAGCAGGATGCACAGCAGCAGGTTGGCGATCGGTCCGGCGGCGACGATGGCGATGCGCTGCCAGACGGTCTTGTGGTTGAAGGCCTGGCCGCGCTCGTGCGGGTGCACTTCGACCTCGCGCTCGTCCAGGAACTTCACATAGCCACCCAGCGGGATGGCGGCGATGGCGAACTCGGTGCCGTGCCTGTCCCGGCGCGACCACAGCGGCCGGCCGAAGCCGACCGAGAAGCGCAGGATCTTGACCCCGCACAGGCGCCCGACCCAGTAATGCCCGAACTCGTGGAACGTGACCAGCAGCCCGAGGCTGACAATCATCCACCAGACCGATCCGATGAAGTCAGTCATGCAGGCTCACAGTGGCGGGCAGGGGCGGCGTCGTCATGCTGGGCGAGGCGGTCGTTCAGGCGGCGTCGATGGCGTTCAGGGTCAGCTGGCGTGCCCGCTGGTCGGCGGACAACAGGACCTCCAGTGTATCGGCTGGCTGGGTCGGCAGTGTTGAAAGAGCGTTAGCAACCAGCTCCGGGATGGTCAGGAAACCGATCCGGCCCTGAAGAAACGCTGAAACCGCCTCTTCATTGGCAGCGTTCAGCACCGCCGGGGCGGTGCCGCCGGCCCGCATCGCCTGCCAGGCCAGGGCCAGGCAGGGGAAGGCGTCGGTGTCCGGGGCCTCGAAATCGAGCCGGCCCTGGGCCAGCAGATCCAGCCCGGATACGCCCGATTCAATGCGTTGTGGCCAGCCCAGGCCAACGGCCAGTGTGGTGCGCATGTCCGGCAGGCCCATCTGCGCCAGGGTCGAGCCGTCCACGAACTCGACCAGCGAGTGGACCAGGCTCTGCGGGTGCACCAGCACTTCGATGCGCTCTCCGGGGATGCCGAACAGGTGGTGGGCCTCGATCACTTCCAGGCCCTTGTTCATCAACGTCGCCGAATCGACCGAGATCTTCGGCCCCATCGACCACTTCGGGTGGGCAACGGCCTGGGCCGGGGTGACCTGGGCCAGTTCGGCGCGGCTGCGGCCACGGAACGGGCCGCCGGAGGCGGTCAGCAGGATGCGGCGCACGCCGGCGCCATCGACGCTGGCATCGCGCGAGCGCAGGCACTGGAAGATCGCGCTGTGTTCGCTGTCGATCGGGATGATCTCGGCGCCGGCGCGTTCTGCGGTGCGGGTCAGCAGCTCACCGGCCAGCACCAGCGATTCCTTGTTGGCCAGCAGGATGCGCTTGCCCGCGGCGGCGGCGGCCAGGGTGGAAGACAGCCCGGCTGCACCGACGATGGCGGCGACCACGGTGTCGCAGGCATCGCTGGCGGCCAGCTGGTCCAGCGCGGCATGGCCGGCATGCGCCTCGGTGGCCAGTCCGGCATCGCGCAGGCCATCGCGCAGCTCAGCGAACAGCGATTCGTCGGCGATCACCGCGTGGGCGGGCCGGTGCTGGCGGCACAGTGCCAGCAACGCCTGCACCTGACGACCGGCGGCCAGCACGGTGGCCTGGTAGCGCTGCGGGTGGCGGGCGATCACATCCAGCGTGGAGGCACCGATCGAGCCGGTGGCGCCGAATACGGCGACCCGGCGCAGGTCTGCGACAGCATTCATGGTCAGAACCCGAAGATTTCCTTGCCGAGTGCGAACACCGGCACTGCAGCCAGAACGCCGTCGACACGGTCGAGTACGCCACCATGGCCCGGAATCAGGTGGCCCGAGTCCTTGGCGCCCGCGTGGCGCTTGATCAGGCTTTCGAACAGATCACCCAGCACCGAGGCGAACACGGCCACCACCGAAGTGATCAGCAGGCCCGGCAGGTGTGCGGTATCGATGCCGGCCAGCCAGCCCAGGCCGACGGCCACGGCGACACCGGCCAGCAGGCCGCCGAACAGGCCTTCCCAGGTCTTGTTGGGGCTGATGCGCGGGGCCAGCTTGTGCTTGCCGAAGTGACGGCCGGCGAAATAGGCGCCCGAATCGGCCGCCCAGACCAGTGCCAGCGCAGCCAGCAGCCACAGGTGGCCCTGCTTGCCCGGCGGATCGCCGCCCGCATGGATCAGCACGAGCGCGGCCCAGGCCGGAACGATGGCCAGCGTACCGGCCAGCATCTTCACGATGCGCGAGGGCGCCGACGGTTGCGCGCCGAAATTGAAGAAGCGCAGCCAGACCAGCGCCGCCAGCCACCAGGCAACACCGGCCAATGTGGTGATCTGGAACAGCACCAGCGTGCTGCCATCGGCCCACACCAGCAGCACCATCAGCAGCAGGTTCAGTACCAGCAGCACGGTGCGCGCCAGGGTGTCTTCGATGCCGGCCAGCTTCAGCCACTCCCACAGGCCGATCAGCAGCACCGCAGCGGCCGCCGCTGCCAGCCATTGGGTCGGCAGCAGCAGGATCGCGGCAATGGCGACCGGCGCCATGATCAGCGCGGCAAGGACTCGGGTCTTGGTCATGGGCTGGAAGTCTCGGTGGCCAGTGCGGCGATCTGGGCGCTGGTCAGGCCGAAACGACGCTCACGGCTGCCGTAGGCGTCCAGCGCCTGCTGCAGCAGGGCGGGATCGAAGTCTGGCCACAGCGCCTCGGTGAACCACAGCTCGGTGTACGCCAGCTGCCACAGCAGGAAGTTGCTGATGCGGGTGTCGCCACCGGTGCGGATGAACAGGTCCGGTGGCGGCAGGTCGGCCAGGGCGACCTGGCTGCCCAGCAGCGATTCGTCGATCTGTTCGGGCAGCAGGCGGCCGGCGGCGACTTCAGCGGCCAGCGCGCGCGCGGCACGGGCGATGTCCTGGCGGCCACCGTAGCTGGCGGCGATCGACAGGGTCAGGGTGGTGTTGTCTGCGGTGCGCTGCTCTGCCAGCTGCATGCGGCTGACCAGCCCGGCACCGAAGCGTTCGCGCTCGCCGATGAAGCGCACGCGCACGCCACGCCGATGCAGCTCGTCCACTTCGCGGTCGAGCGCGCCGAGGAACAGCTTCATCAACGCATCGACTTCTTCCTGCGGTCGGCCCCAGTTCTCGCTGGAAAACGCGAACAGGGTCAGCGCCGGAATGCCCAGCTCAAGGCAGCGCTCGATGGTGCGGTTGACCGCACGCGCGCCGGCGCGGTGGCCGATCACGCGCGGACGACGGCGCTGCTGTGCCCAGCGTCCATTGCCATCCATGATGATGGCAATGTGGCGGGGCAGGGCGGCCGGCAACGGAGGCGGGACTGAAGGCATCGACTTCAGACCGACAGCAGTTCTTTTTCCTTGTCGGCAACGACTTTGTCGACGTCCTTGATGTTGGTGTCGGTCAACTTCTGGATGTCGTCCTCACCGCGCTTCTTCTCGTCTTCGCTGATCGCCTTGTCCTTGACCAGCTTGGCGATTTCCTTGTTCGCGTCCTGACGGATGTTGCGGATCGCGATCTTGGCGCCTTCGCCTTCCTTCTGCACCTGCTTGGCCAGCTCCTTGCGGCGCTCTTCGGTCGGCGGCGGCATGTTGATGCGGATCGCGGTGCCCAGGGTGTTCGGGGTGAACTCGGCGTTGTAGAGACCCTTTTCGATCTCCTTGATCATGCTCTTGTCGAACGGCGTGACCAGCAGCGAGTGGGCGTCGGCGTTGGAGATCGATGCGACCTGGTTCAGCGGGGTGCTGGCGTTGCCATAGGCGCTGACCGTGACGCGGTCCAGCAGGGCCGGGGTGGCGCGGCCGGTGCGGATCGAGGTGAGGGTGTGCTTCAGAGCGTCGATGCTCTTGGCCATGCGCGTCTGCGCGTTGTTCTTGATGTCGTTGAGCATCGCCCGGTCCTGGGTGTAACTGGAATCGGGCGATTATAGGCGAATACGGGACGCTGCCGGGCCAGAATCGGCCCGGAGCTCGCCTGGCGCTCAGGCTCAGGCCGGGTCGCGGCCCTGGACCAGGGTGCCGATGTTCGCGCCGCTGAGGATCTTCAGCAGCTCGCCCGGCTGGCCCATGTCGAACACGCGCATCGGCAGGTCGCTGTCGCGGGCCAGTGCGAAGGCCGCGGTATCCATCACTTCCAGGCCGCGGCGGATCACTTCGTCGTAGCTCAGGCTGTCGAAACGGACCGCGTCGCTGTGCTTGTTCGGGTCCTTGTCGTACACGCCATCGACCTTGGTGGCCTTCAGCAGCAGGTCGGCACCGATCTCGATCGCACGCAGCGCGGCGCCGGAGTCGGTGGTGAAGAACGGGCTGCCGACGCCGGCGGCGAAAATCACCAGGCGGCCCTTTTCCAGGTGGCGGATGGCGCGGCGGCGGATGTAGTCCTCGCACACGTCGTTGATCTTGATCGCGCTCATCACGCGGGCCTTGGCGCCCAGCTTTTCCAGGGCGTCCTGCATGGCCAGGGCGTTGATGACCGTGGCCAGCATGCCCATCTGGTCGCCGGTGACCCGGTCCATGCCGCCAGCGGCCAGGCCGGCGCCGCGGAAGATGTTGCCGCCGCCGATCACCAGCGCCACTTCGGCACCGGCCTGCTGGGCTTCGATGACCTCACGGGCCAGGCGATTGATGATCTTCGGGTCGATGCCGTAGTCCTCATCTCCCATCAGCGCCTCCCCGGACAGTTTCAGAAGGATGCGGCGATAGGCGAGCTTGGACATGGGGACCTCGGGTGCGTGGAAATCGCGGGCGATTCTACGCGCATGCGGCGTTGGGCCAAAGTGTTTTGTGCACTGCGGCGCGAAATCCTGCCGTCCGCCCCGCTCAGGCGGGGCGTCCCGTTCAGCCCAGCTCGGCGCCGGCGGTGGCTGAAAGCTCGTCGTGGCCGAGGGCGCCGGGGGAGCGGGCGATCACCCGGTTGCGGCCCAGGTTCTTCGAGCGGTACAGCACATCGTCGGCTGCGCGCAGCAGGTCCTGCACGTCGGCAAAGCGTTCGTAGCCGCCCTGGGTGGCCACGCCGGCGGAGAAGGTGACGAACAGCGGGCCTCCCTCCAGCTCGGCCATCGGCGTGGCGACGATGTTGGCCAGCACACGCCGGATCACGTCCAGCGCCACCGATTCACTGGTGTTGGGCAGCAGCGCGACGAATTCCTCGCCACCGAAGCGGGCCACGGTGTCGCTGTTGCGCAGCTGGCCCTGCAGCTTGCCGGCAAAGGCGCGCAGCACCTCGTCGCCGGTCAGGTGGCCGTGGGCATCATTGATTTTCTTGAAGTCGTCCAGGTCGATGAAGGCCACCGACAGCGGCCAGCCCTGGCGCCCGGCGCGCAGGAACTCCTGTTCCAGCACCGCCTCCAGCTGGCGGCGGTTGAGCACGCCGGTCAGGGCGTCGCGGTGGGCCTGGTCGGCCAGGCGCTTGGCCCGCGCCTCGAATTCGTCGGCGCGGCGGCGTGCCTGATCGGCATCCTGCAGCTCGCGCAGGTTGCGCAGGGTGGCCAGTTCCTGCGCGTGGTCGATCAGCTCCCGGACCCGCGAGGGCGAGTTCAGGCCGGCCTCGAACAGGCTGGCGATGTCCGGAAGGGCATCGCTGATACGGGTCAGCACCTGATCGAAACGGGCGCTGTCGAGCTCCAGCCGGTCATGCACCTGGTGCAGGGCGCGTTCGCGGGCGGCATCGGCGTCTTCGTCCAGCCAGATGTCGGCGACAGCGCCGGACAGCTGCACGCAGGCCTGGAACGGCGAATCGGCAGCGTCGTCGTCCTCGCTGTGGCTGATGCTCTCCACCAGGTAGCGCGGCAGGCCCCACTGTTCGGCCACCCAGGCGCCGACATCGGCGTGGCTGCAGCCCAGTTCCTCGCGCTCGCGTGCGACCAGATCGGTATTGTCACGGGCTTCGCGCAGCAGTGGCAGGTAGCGCTCCGATTCGGCCTGGGCCAGGCACAGCACGCCCAGGTCCTGCAGCAGCCCGGCCAGCATCAGTTCCTCCAGCCGGCGCAGGCCGCGCGCCTGGCCCAGCTGGCTGGCGGCCAGGGCGCTGAGAATGCTGCGCTTCCACGCGCGCTGGCGCAGGTCGTGGTCGGCACCGCCGCCACCGGTCAGGCCCTGGGTGACGGTGAAGCCGAGGGCGAGGCTGATCGTGGCATTCAGGCCGAGCATGGTCAGCGCCTGGCCGAGGTTCTCGATGCGGCGGCGGCTGGCGTACAGCGGCGAATTGGCGATGCGCAGCATGCGAGCGCTCAGCGCCATGTCGATGGCGATGATGTCGGCGGCGGTGGCGATGTCCGCTTCCGGGTCCTGGGCCAGCTCGATGATGCGCAGGGCAATACCGGGTGGCGAGGGCAGGTTGCGGCAGAGCGCCAGGGCAGCTGTCAGCTCGGGAGGCATGTCGGGTCGTTCAATTCCATTGGGACAAGAATACCTAGGAATGCATCACAGTCCGCGATTTTCGTTCCTGCTATGTGACTGTGGATTCCCTGCGCCGAGTATCGGCTTGATTCGCGCGCAACGCAAAGGTGCCGGTTGTGCGCACCAACGGTGCGCACCCCCCCCCCCCCCCCCCCCCGCCGATGGGGCATGGGTTCATCCCTTGGCCCATACATAAAAAAAGAGCCGCGGTTTCCCGCGGCTCCTTCTGGTCGCTTCACAGCCGGAAGGCTGGAATCAGACCTGCATCGCCTTGGCAACTTCAGCGGCGTAGTCTTCCACCACCTTCTCGATGCCTTCGCCGACGATCAGCAGCTTGAAGCCAGCCACGTCGGCGCCAGCGGCCTTGACCACCTGCTCGACGGTGGTGTCGCCCAGCACGTAGGTCTGGCCGTACAGGGTCACGTCGCTGACGATCTTGTTGATCTTGCCGCTGATGATCTTTTCCAGGATCTCGGCCGGCTTGGCCTTGTCCTTTTCGGACATCTTGGCCAGCTCGATTTCCTTTTCCTTCTCGACGAACTCGGCCGGGACGTCCGCAGCCTTGTTGTGCGGCGGCTTCAGGGCTGCCACGTGCATGGCCAGGCCACGGGCCAGCTCGACGTCGCCGCCGACCAGGTCGACCAGCACGCCAACCTTGCCGTTGGTGTGGACGTAGGCGCCGATGGTGTTGTTGCCATCAACCTTCACCATGCGACGGATCTGGATGTTTTCACCCAGGGTCTGCACGGCGGTGGCGCGGGCTTCTTCAACGGTGCGGCCATCGGCCAGCTTGGCAGCCTTCACGGCTTCGACGTCGTTGGCGCCCGATGCCAGGGCGGCAGCGGCGACGGCATTGACGAAGGACTTGAAGTTGTCATCGTTGGCGACGAAGTCGGTTTCCGAGTTGACTTCGACCAGCACGGCCTTGCCGCCATCCTGGGCCAGGCCCAGACGGCCTTCGGCGGCCACGCGGTCAGCCTTCTTGTCGGCCTTGGCAGCGCCGGACTTGCGCATGGCTTCAGCAGCAGCGTTGATGTCGCCGTTGGCTTCGGTGAGAGCCTTCTTGCATTCCATCATGCCGGCGCCGGTGCGCTCGCGCAGTTCCTTGACCAGGGAAGCAGTGATTTCCACGGGATTACCTCACGAAAGAAAGGGGTTGGGCCGGCATGGTGGCCGGCCCGTGTGACACGGGCCTGTCACGCGCCAAAGGCTGCGCGCAGGGAGGGTGGACGCCGGGCGTCCACCCCGGGGCCTGGATCAGGCCTGGGCGTCGTCGCCCTTCTTGGCAGCCTTCTTGGCCGGAGCGCGGCGGGCCGGCTTCTCTTCGCCTTCAGCAGCGGCTTCGGCGAACTCTTCCTCACGCACCGAAGCGGCGTGCGGAGCAGCAGCCTTGCCTTCCAGCACGGCGTCGGCAGCGGCGCGGGCGTACAGCTGCACAGCGCGGATGGCGTCGTCGTTGCCCGGGATGGCGTAGTCCACCAGTTCCGGGTTGTAGTTGGTGTCGACCACGGCGATGACCGGGATGCCCAGCTTCTTGGCTTCCTTGATCGCGATGTCTTCGTGGCCGATGTCGATCACGAAGATGGCGTCCGGCAGACGGTTCATGTCCTTGATGCCGCCCAGCGAGGCTTCCAGCTTGTCGCGCTCGCGACGCAGGCCCAGCACTTCGTGCTTGACCAGCTTCTCGAAGGTGCCGTCGGTTTCACCGGCTTCCAGTTCCTTCAGGCGGGCAACCGACTGCTTGACGGTACGGAAGTTGGTCAGGGTGCCGCCCAGCCAACGCTGGTTCATGAACGGCATGCCGCAACGCTCGGCTTCTTCCTTGATGGTTTCGCGGGCGCTGCGCTTGGTGCCCAGGAACAGGACGGTGCCGCGCTTCTGGGCAACCGACGAGATGAAGTTCATCGCATCGTTGAACAGCGGGACGGTCTTTTCCAGGTTGATGATGTGGATCTTGCCGCGGGCGCCGAAGATGTACGGAGCCATCTTCGGGTTCCAGTAGCGGGTCTGGTGGCCGAAGTGGACGCCGGCTTCCAGCATCTGACGCATGGTGACCTGGGGCATTGCAATACTCCTGATATGGAACCGGCGATTCCGCCCGCGGGATAGGTATGCGGGACGCGTGGAAGCGCGGATGGTTCCGGGGTTGGGCTTCCCTGTTGCCTCCGTGGCCGAACTCCTTGCGGAGCACCCCGGCACGGATGGGGGCAGCAGGTGTGGATTCACCGGTGACGTCCGGTGTGGACGGTCTCCCGCGCACGCAGGCGGCAGGAATCCGGTCGATTATAGCCCGCTGGGAGCGCTCGCTGCAATTGCCGGGTCCGGCGCGGTCAGATCGACCACGCGG
Organism: Stenotrophomonas mexicanensis; assembly: GCF_032911605.1. Taxonomy (NCBI): domain Bacteria; kingdom Pseudomonadati; phylum Pseudomonadota; class Gammaproteobacteria; order Lysobacterales; family Lysobacteraceae; genus Stenotrophomonas; species Stenotrophomonas mexicanensis. The sequence continues at coordinate 143,417 of NZ_JAWJTG010000003.1, read as the reverse complement.
CCGTCCTGCAGCCGGGCCTGGAAATGGCCACCGGCATAGCCGTCGGCATGGACGGGGAGGGCCCAGCGGCGTTCCCGGCCCGCCAGCAGGTAGCCGGCCAGTCCCGGCAGCAGCAGGGTGCGGCGTCCATCGCCGGCGACGAACGCAAGATCGTGCAGGCGGGCGTGAACGGAACCTGCGTTGCGCAGTCGCAGAAGAGGCTGCGACCTGCCGGGCTCGATCCCGGCATGCAGGTCCGGCCGCGCCAGGGGCGTCGCATGCCCCCGGAACAAGGGCAGCGAGTAGCGTGGCAGGCCCGGTCCGCTGGGGCTCAGGATCACCCGGTAGGCCTGCTCGACGGCAACGGGCGACGTCTCCCGAGGCAGCAGCCAGATGCGTTGACGGGTGCCGGGCGGGAGGTCGAGCCGGGAGGGGCTGGCCAGGATCTGGTCGCTGGGCCGCAGCTTTTCCGCATCGACCTGCTGTTCCCAGGCCAGGATCCGAACCTCGCCCTGCCAGCGGCCGGGCCCGGGGTTGTACAGCCACAGCTCGCCGTGCCCCCCTTCGGCGGGCAGCTGCAGGGTGGTGGGCACCAGGTCCAGCGCCGCAGCGGGCAGTGCCAGCAGCAGTGCCAGCAGGCTCAGCAGGATGCGCATCAGTAGATGAGGGTCACGGCAGGCGCCGCGTCGTCGCTGTCGGCCGGCGGCGCGAGGTCGCGGATCTGTTGCGGAAGCTCGGGCGCGTCGCTGCTCCGGTGCGGTGCCGCGCATCGGGTGTTGCCGGCATCACTGCTGCAGCCCTCGACCACAGTCAGCCGGATCTGCAGGGAGGTGCTGCCGGGATCGGCCCACGCGGGCATACTGGCGACCAGCATCGCCCCGATCAGAAGTGCGCGAACCACCTGCCATCCACCGTACTGTAGGACCCGTTGCGCGGTATCGGCCGGATCGGCCGAATCTGTAGGGTCGACTGCCAGTCGACTGGTCCTGCCGCAGGAGTGATGCGCGCATCCACGCACGGCGTGGATCTACCGGAACCCACCCCGGTGGGTGCCGACGATTCCAACCCATCCCGGTGGGTGCCGACCATTCCAATCCATCACGGTGGATGCCGACCGTTGGTCGGCACACAGGTCAGTAAGTGATCGTCACCTGCACCAGATCGTTGTAGGTACCGGCCGGGGGCTGGCCGGTGACCGGCGGCACCCGGCCATGGATGGTCAGCTGCTGCGCGCTGCCACTTCCGGTGCCGCCAACGGTATCGACATTGAGGGTATTGCCCCAGCGCAGGCTGCGCGCGGCGTCGCGGTACAGCTCATAGGGGAGGTAGTAGGTGCCGCTGCCAATGGTGGTGGCCATGCGCCGGGTGGTGGAGGCGGCGGGGTTGTTCTGGCCGTTGTTGAGGCTGATCTGGTAGGCGGTGTTCTTCAGGCAGGTCAGCGTGAGCGTGGCGGTCCGGTCGATGTTGGCGGAAATGCTGCCGGTGACGTTGCCGAAGTCCATGTTGGTGGTGACGTAGCTGCCGCATTGCGGCAGCACGTTGGCAGTGGCAGTGAAGCTGAAGGCCGCACTGGCGCTGTTGGTGCCGGTTGCGCCGCCGTTGCAGGCGGCCGGCACGGTGGCGTTGCCGAGCAGGACTTCGTTCCAGGCCCAGGTGAGCACCACGTTGGCGCCACTGAAGGTGCTGCTGTAAGCACCCGAAGCGAGGATCTGGTTGGCGGGGATCTGCGCGAACAGCTGCACGGACTGCGCACCGCTGCCGCCGGTCAGCAGCGGCACGTTGTAGCTCATGGTCAGTTCCTGCGCCGGCGGCGTGCCGCGTGGCACCAGGCCGGTGACCTGGCCGTAGCTGGCGTTGTTGTAGAGCTGGAAATTCATGGTGTCGCTGGTGGAAGTGGACATCGTGCGGAAGGTGGAGCTGCTGCCGCCGCCACTGCCTGCGCCGACACCCACGCAGACGCGGACGCCGGTGGTGGCCAGCAGGCTCAGTGCGGCGGTGGTGCAGGTCACCGTGATGTTCAGCGTCGCCGCCGTAGGGCCGGGAGCGTTGCTGTTGATGTTGCCGAACGGCAGGGTCGGGTTCGCGGTTGCCGTGCAGACCGCTGTCGCCCGGGCCGGTAGTGCCGCGAGCAGGCCGGCGAACAGCAGCATGCCGAGCAGCAGCACTCTCATGGCGCCACCTCCGGGATGCACGGCAGCGGTGCCGGCTTCGGCCGGGCGCCGGACGCCACTACCTTGGGCTGCTCGGGTACCTTCACCCGGCACTGGCCGCGGCTGGTGGTGATGTACAGCACGCTGCCGGCAGCGACGTCTTCCAGATACAGCAGGCCGTCATAGCCCACCGTGGCCTGGCGTCCGCCGGGCAACTGCACTTCGCTGCCCACTTCCAGCGGCTGCCCGTCCATGCTCTGAAGCGTCAGGCTCAGAGAGGGCCGCGAGCGCAACTGGAATGTCACGTGGGTCCCAGCGCGCTGGCGCGGCGTCACCCAGTCCTCGATGCTGTCGGCACGCATGTCCTCGGGCAGGTCCAGGGTGTCGATCGAGACCCGGTTGCGCTGCCAGGACAGCAGCGGGCTGACCAGCAACAGGCCACGATCATCGGTGACGCCGATCAGGCGGTTCTCCAGCCGCACCGGCACGCCACCGACACCATTTGTGCTGATCACCGCGAATGCATCGGAGACCTCGCGGGTGGCGAACGCGTGCCCGCCCATCCAGACCAGGCTGCCACTGGCGCTGCCGTAGGCATAATTGAGCCCGCCCTGGCGCGAGGCGCCGAAGGAGTAGCGACCGACGTCATTGAGGATGCCGACTTCGGCCAGGCCGCCACTGCCGTTCTCGCCGTGGCGCACCTGCGCGCGCCAACCGATGCCGCCTGCACTGCCATCGCCGGGCACCGGCTGGGTGACGTCGGCCACCCACGTCTGGCTGTCGCCATTGCGCTGGCTGGACAGGCTGGCCTGGCGGTTGTTGCCCAGGCTGGCGGTTACCGACAGATAGATGCTGCGGTCATCACTCTGGTCGAGGTTCTGGTTCACCGAGAGGTAGGCTGACCAGCGCTGGCTCCAGGTCCGCGACCAGAACAGGCTGGCGTAGCGGTTGTCTTCGCCATCGGGGTAGCGCAGGCGCAGGTAGCTGGCGCTGAGCGTGCCCAGCCGCAGCAGGTCGGCGCCGACCGTGGCCTGTTCGCTGATGCTGGGTGGCAGGTTGCCCTGCAGTGCGCCCAGGTCGCGGTAATCACCATGGCTGCGCACGGTGCGCAGATTGACGTTGAGTCGGCGGTTGTTCCAGCTGTAGCCCAGTGCCCATTGCCCGCCCTGCAGGCCGTGATAGTCACTGTGCGCATAGGCGGCGTTGAACACGCCCGCGCCACCCAGCAGCCACCAGCCGCCGATGCCGGCCTGGGCCAGGCCACCACCGCCTTCGGCATGAGCCTCGCCGGTGAACGTGTCACTGATGCCACCGCGCCAGCTGGCACTGGCCACGGTGCGGTCGTCGTAGGCGAAGGAGCGCTGGCCGAAGTCCTCACGCAGGTGGCCGATGCCGGCGGACCAGTCCGACAGGCCCTTGGCCAGCAGCTGCTGGGTGCCATAGAAGCTGAAATCCAGGGTCTGCATGCGGCCGAACGCATCGGTAACCACCACCTGTGCGCTGCCGGTGCCGCTGATCCCCGGCTGTGCGGCCAGCTGGAACGGGCCGACCGGGACCTGGCCGCTGTACTGGCGCAGGCCATCGACGTACAGCTCGACCGTGGACGGCACCACCGCCTGGCCGAGGAAACTGGGCGTGGGGGTCAGCACGCGATAGGGCTGCAGGCCGTAGTTGCGACCGATCTGCAGGCCACCCAGGCGCACCGGACGGGTCCAGTCGACGAAGCCGCTGTAGAAATCGCCGACCTCCAGCGTCATCGCCTGGTCGGGGAAATCCAGGCTCCAGCGCGTATCCAGGCGCACGCTCTCCCCTCGCCAGCGACGGTCGCCAGGCTGCTGGTAGCGCCGGCTGACCGCGGTGTTCTCGAAGGTGCCGTTGCCGACGCCGAACAGGCGCAGTTCGGAGCTCAGGCTGAGGTTGCCCAGCGTATCCACCCGGCTGCCATACACGTCGTAGTTGAGCAGCAGTCCGGGTGAGGCACTGCCTGCGGGCGCGCGTGTCTGCGGGCGGCTGAGCACGGTGGTTGGCAGGGTCAGCTGGTCCAGTGGCACGTCCAGCGCCAGGGTCTGCAGGCGTGCGTCATAGCGCACCACCGCGCCGCTGATCTGGTCCAGGTACACCGGTGCATCGCCGTGGGCGTTGAAGCCGAGCTGGCGCAGTACGTCGGGGCTGGCCTGCAGGCGGCCACGGTTCTCGATGAAAGGCAGCAGTCCGCGTGGGGTGCTGTTGAGCGAAACGTCCAGGTACAGCGTCTGGTTGGCGGTCAACGGTGTGGGCGGTGGCAGCATCGCATCGGCGGAGATGCCTGATACATCGGCGGTGGCGGTAGCCGCTGCACCGGACACATCGGCGGCTTGGGTCGCCGCAGGAGCCAGGGCAGCAAGCAGCGCGCCCATCAACGCCTCAGCGAGCCGATGGGGGCGACAGCGGCGTCTGTTCCGACTCGCCATTGAGCTTGGCCGTGATCTGGTCGTTGTCGCGGTCGATCGCCGTGCGCTCGATCGGCCAGCGCATCACCTGCCCGGGCAGCACGTAACCCAGCAGTCCGGGATGCACGATGCGTGGGCGCGTGGGGCTGCCCAGCGCAAGATCGGCGATCTGCGCATAGCTGTTGCCTGCGTTGGCCACCTCGACGCCGTTGCGGCCATCGGGCAACTGCACCAGGCGGGCCTGCAGCTGCGGCGCAAGCTTGCCGGCGGCGGGCTGCACGAACACCGGTATCGAATAGCGCAGCACGAACTGCATGCCGTCGGCGCGGGTGGCCAGGTCGGGCACCTCGTCGACAATCAGCCTGTAGTACTGCTGTGCCGGCGGTGGCGTCCTGTCCGGACGCATCACCCGGACCAGCTGCTGCTGCCCGGCAGCCAGTTCCTGCATCGGCGGGGTGACCACCAGTTCATCGGTGGGCAACAGTTGCTCCTGGCCGTCCTGCTGCGCCCAGCGGAACACCCGAACCTGCAGCTTCACCGGCGAGGTGCCACTGTTGGTCAGCCAAAGCTCGCCGGCACGCTGGCGCGCTTCCAGCTGCAGGCTGGTCGGGGCGACCTGCAGGCTGGTGGCTTCGACTGGGGCGGCGAATACCAGGCTCAGGACGAGCAGCGCCACGCCGGTGGCGCGCCACGGGCGGGGTCCGGCCATGCGGGCGTGCTCCATCAATAGGTGATCGTGGCGGTAACCGTATCCAGGTAGTTGCCGGTCGCCGGGTTGTTGGTGCTCAGGTTCAGGATCTGGCCGTAGACGATGTAGGGCACGGCCAGGCCGGTGCCGATGCCAGCCTGGGTGTTGGTGCCGGAGGTGGCACCCCAGACCAGGGTGTGCGCGGCGTCCTGGTAGAGCTGGTAGCCGACGTAGTTGTTGGCGGTCACCGCGGCGTTGGTGTTCTTCATCCGGCGAGTGGTGACGTCATTGGCGGTGCTGGCATTGGCACCCGCATTCAGTGAAATCGTGTACGGGGTCAGTGCCGAGCACTGGGCGGTCACCGTGCCCTGGCCCAGGGTGGGGGTCGCGGTGGTCGAGGCCGCCGTGCCGAAGTCAACGTTGGTGGCGGCAGCAGCCGTGATCGTGCAGGCCTTGGTCACCACCAGGGTGACATTGAAGGTGGTGGTGTCTGCGGCCAGGGCCGGGCCGGACAGCAGGACCCCGGCCAGGGCCCAGGCAAGCGGGGAACGAAGCGCGGATCGCATGGACAACCTCCCTGACCCGAAGGTCCGTTGAACAAGGCGAAGGCGGCACGTTCGGCACCGCTTCGGCGACGGTGACCCCAGCTTAGGAGGCGTAAGTGTCTGTATTCCGTGATAAACAGGGAGGCGAAAGGGGGGCGGCGATCACGCTTTCACTTTCCTTGCCGGAACCGTGCATGGCCCGGATCGCCAGTTGGGTGGCGTTCGTTCAGATTGCGGCCGGATCGGCGATAATGGGGCCATGAGCGTGAATCTGAAAACCCCGCAGGAAATCGAGATGATGCGAATCGCCGGCCGCATGGCCAGCGAAGTGCTCGACATCGTCACCCCCCACGTCAAGCCCGGTGTCACCACCGAGGAACTGGACCGCATCTGCCACGACCACATCGTGAACGTGCAGGGCGCCGTTCCGGCCAACGTCGGCTACCGCGGCTTCCCGAAGACCGTGTGCACCTCGGTCAACAACGTCATCTGCCATGGCATTCCCAGCGAAGGGAAGGTGCTCAAGGATGGCGACATCATCAACATCGACGTCACCGTCATCAAGGATGGCTGGCACGGCGACACCAGCCGCATGTACTTCGTCGGCACCCCGTCGGTGATGGCCCGCCGCCTGGTGGAAACCACCTACGAAGCCATGTGGCGCGGCATCCGCGCGGTGCGTCCGGGCGCGACCCTGGGCGACATCGGCCATGCCATCCAGAGCTATGCCGAAGGCGAGCGTTTCAGCGTGGTGCGCGAGTACTGCGGCCACGGCATCGGCAAGGTCTACCACGATGAGCCGCAGGTGGTGCATTACGGCCGCCCGGGCCAGGGCCTGGTGCTGCAGCCTGGCATGACCTTCACCATCGAGCCGATGATCAACGAGGGCACCCGCTACAACAAGGTGCTGCCGGATGGCTGGACCGTGGTGACCAAGGACCGCAAGCTGTCGGCACAGTGGGAGCACATGATCGCGGTCACCGAGACCGGCGTGGACGTGCTGACCCTGTCGCCGGGCGAGTCGCAGGTCTCCTGAGGATGCTGCCGGCGAGTTCGCTGCTGGACACGCCGGCCGCGTCGCTCAACGACCCGGACTGGGCTGCTGCCGCGCGCCAGGCGCTGCAGCAGGCCGACGCGCGCCTGTACCGCCGCTTCGACCAGGGCGACAACATCGAGCGCCTGCTGGCGCTGCGGGCGCGCGCTGCCGACCATCTGATCCGCCTGGCCTGGCAGCGCTGCCTGCCGGCCGACAGCGGGCTGTCGCTGTTCGCGGTCGGCGGCTATGGCCGCGGTGAACTGTTTCCGCGTTCGGACATCGACCTGCTGGTGTTCGGCGATCCGCCGGCACAGCTGGCCCATGAGGCGGCGCTGGCGCGCCTGTTCGCGCTGCTATGGGACTGCGGGCTGGCCGTCAGCCATGCGGTGCGTTCTGCATCGCAGTGCCGCGAGGCGGCAGTGGACCAGACCGTGCTGACCGCGCTGATCGAGGCGCGCCCGATCCTGGCCGATGATGTGGCGCGCCGCGCGCTGCGCGAGGCCGTCGACGATCGTGAACTGTGGCCGGCGCGCACCTTCTTCCTGGCCAAGCTGGAAGAGCTGCGCAACCGACACCAGCGCTTCGGCGATACCGCCGACAACCTGGAGCCGGACCTGAAGGATGGCCCTGGTGGCCTGCGCGATCTCAACACGCTGGGTTGGATGGCACTGCGTGCGTTCGGCGTGCGTGACCTGGAGGCGCTGGTCGGGCTCGGCCATCTGGGCGCAGACGAAGCGGCAGCACTGAAGCGCGAACGTGCGGTGCTGGCGCGGCTGCGCTTTGGCCTGCATCTGGTCGCGCGTCGCCCGGAAGAGCGCCTGCGTTTTGATTACCAGAAGACCTTGGCGGCACGCCTGGGCTTTGAAGACGATGCCGAGAACCTCGGTGTCGAGAAGATGATGCAGGGCTTCTACCGCGCCGCGCTGGTCGTGCGCCGGATCAGCGACCGCCTGCTGCAGCGCTTCGAGGAACAGTTCGATGGCGAGGCGCAGCCGGAGCCGCTGACCGTGGGTTTTTCCCTGCGCCGTGGTTACCTGGCGGCCAACGAAGCCGACTGGCCGCGCGGCGACATCGGCCAGGTGTTCGCGCTGTTCGCCAGCTGGGCCAACAATCCGCAGGTGCGCGGCCTGCATTCGCTGACCGCGCGTGCGCTGGCCGAAGCGCTGCCACTGCTGCCGGCCTACGACCAGGCTGATGCCGATGCACGCGAGCAGTTCCTGGCGCTGCTGCGCGGCCAGCGCCCGGTCGATACGCTCTCGCGCATGGCGCGGCTGGGCGTGCTTGGCCAGTGGATTCCCGCGTTCGCCCAGGTCAGCGGGCGCATGCAGTTCGACCTGTTCCATGTCTACACCGTCGACCAGCACACGCTGATGGTCCTGCGCAACATCGGCCTGTTTGCCAGCAGCCGTGCCGACGAGCGCTTCTCGATCGCGCACGAAGTGTGGCCGCGCCTGCGCAAGCCGGAACTACTGCTGCTGGCCGGCCTGTTCCATGACATCGCCAAGGGCCGTGGCGGCGACCACTCGGAACTGGGCGCGGTGGACGCGCGCGCGTTCTGCCAGGCGCATGCGCTGAGCACGTCTGACACCGAACTGGTGGCGTGGCTGGTCGAACAGCACCTGCGCATGTCGGTGACCGCGCAGAAGCAGGACATCGCCGACCCGGAGGTGATCCATCGCTTTGCCACCCTGGTCGGCAGCCGCGACCGCCTGGACTACCTGTACCTGCTGACCTGCGCCGACATCGCCGGCACCAGCCCCAAGCTGTGGAATGCATGGAAGGACCGCCTGCTGGCCGACCTGTACTTCGCCACCCGGCGCGCGCTGCGCGAGGGGCTGGAACACCCGGTGCCGGCGGCCGAGCGCGTGGCCGAAGCGCGTGACAGCGTGCGCGCGCTGGTGCGCGAGCGGGGTTACGACGATGCCACCATCGATCGCCAGTTCGCGGTGATGCCCGACGAAGGCTTCATCCGCCTGCGCCCGGAGCAGCTGGCCTGGCAGGCTGCCGCGCTGGTGCCGGTGAAGCAGGGCCAGGCGCTGGTGAAGGTACGCCGGATCAGTGTCGACGATCCCGCGCTGGAAGTCTTCGTGCATTCGCCGGACCGCGACGGCCTGTTCGCCGCGATCGTGATGACGCTGGACCGCAAGGGCTACGGCATCCACCGCGCACGCGTGCTGGACGGTCCGGCCGATACCATCTTCGATACCTTCGAAGTGAACCCGGCCGATACCTTCGCCGATGGCAGCAGTGCCAACCTGGAAGCGGCGCTGCGCGACGCACTCAGTGGTGACCTGTCGCGCCTGCGGCCGTCACGCCGCGTGGTGCCACGGCAGCTGCGGCACTTCCGCTTCGCCCCGCGCATCGAATTCCGCGATGAGCCGGGCGCAACCCGTTTCGCCCTGGTCGCCCCCGACCGCCCCGGCCTGCTGGCCGATGTGGCGTTCGTGCTGCGCAATCAGGGCCTGCGCGTGCATGATGCGCGCATTGCCACGTTCGGCGAACGCGCCGAAGACACCTTCGTGATCAGTGACGAACACGACCTCCCCCTGACTGAACCTGCCCGGCAGCAGCTGCATGACGCGATGCTGGCCTGCCTGGACCCTGATCGAAACGCCGGAGACCCCGCCTGATGGCCACCAAGCCCGCCAAGAAGACCGCCGCGACCCCCAAGAGCGCAGCGGCCCGGAAACCTGCTGCTGCCGCACCGGCCGCGAAGAAGACCCCAGCGCCGAAGAAGGCCGCTGCGGTGACGGCCCCGGCGAAGAAAGCGGCTGCGGTGACGGCCCCGGCGAAGAAAGCGGCTGCGGTGAAGCGTGCTGTGAAGAAGCCGGCGCCGGCCAAGAGTGCCGAAGCAGTCCGCGCCGAAACCATCGCCCGCAAGTCGCTGCGCAAGCCTTCAGCCCCGGGCGTGGAAGAGCTGAAGTTCGGCATCGAGAGTGCCTTCGAGCGCCGCGCTACCTTGACCCTGCACGAGCTGGAAGGCTCGACCAAGCCGCTGGTCAACCGCGTGATTGACGGCCTGGAGAGCGGTGAGTTCCGTGTTGCCGAGCCGGACGGCCAGGGTGGCTGGAAGGTCAACGAGTGGCTGAAGAAGGCCGTGCTGTTGTACTTCCGTGTTAATGACATGGCCGTGGTCGACGCCCGTCCGGCGCCGTTCTGGGACAAGGTCGAATCGCGCTTCGCCGGCTATGACGAGGCGAAGTTCCGCCGTGGCGGCGTGCGCGTGGTGCCGGGCGCGATCGCCCGCCGCGGCACCTACTTCGGCAAGGACGTGGTGCTGATGCCGAGCTTCACCAACATCGGCGCCTATGTCGGCGAAGGCACCATGGTCGACACCTGGGCCACCGTCGGTTCCTGCGCGCAGATCGGCCAGCACTGCCACCTGTCCGGCGGCGCCGGCATCGGCGGCGTGCTGGAGCCGCTGCAGGCCAGCCCGACCATCATCGAGGACCACTGCTTCATCGGTGCGCGCTCGGAAGTGGTGGAAGGCGTGGTGGTCGGCCACCACAGCGTGATCGGCATGGGCGTGTTCCTCAGCCAGAGCACCCGCATCTACAACCGTGCCACCGGCGAAATCACCTACGGTTACATCCCGCCGTACAGCGTGGTGGTGTCCGGCTCGCTGCCGAGCAAGGACGGTACCCATTCGCTGTACTGCGCGGTGATCGTCAAGCAGGTTGATGCCAAGACCCGCAGCAAGACCAGCGTCAACGACCTGCTGCGCGGCCTGGCCGACTGAAGGTGACTGCGCCGGAGGATCTGGCGCAGTCCGCGATCTACCGGCATCCGTCCGACACCCTGGTCGGGCGGATGCTGCCGCGCCTGCTGCACGCCCCGCGCTGGACCCGGCTGCGCCGTGCACTGTCGCGGCGCTGGCCGATGCCGGCGCTGGTCAGTGACGTGCGCGATGTGGTCTACGTGAGCTGGTGGGTCGACGTGCGTCACGCACCAATGCCACCGCCGGGCCATCATTACGTGGTCCATGCCGGACGCACGCCTTACACCATCCTCAGCTACCGTCACGGCCACTTCGGGCCCGCGCTGGCTGGGCCGCTGCGTTCCCTGATGCCGTCACCACGGCAGAGCAACTGGCGCTGGTACCTGCGTCGTGACGACGATCCGGACGGGACGCCGGTGGTGCTGTTCGACCGCAACGTGATGGACCAGCTGGCCTTCGTCGCCGGCGCGCGCGTTTTCAGCGATGCCATGCAGCCGCATCTGTCCACACGCTTCGAGCATGTGGTGCGCACCGATGGCGATGGGCACACCCTGATCGAAGGCGGGCAGGGCAGTGCGCCGAGGTTGCACCTGCAGTGGCAGGCCGCTGCAGGCTGGGAGGATGGGGCGGCGTGGTCGGCGGCCTTGGACAGCCACCAGGCCCTGCTGCGTTTCCTCACCTGCCAGGACGAGGCCATCGCCCGTACCTGCGACGGCCGCTGGGCCAGCACCCGCATCGCGCTGCCGGTGGAGATCGACAGCCTGCAGCCCCTGCGCCTGATCGGTGAGCAGCAGTGTCCGCGGCTGCAGGCGATGGACTTGGCGCTGCAGGAAGGGCTGGCCTTCCGGCTGCCACGGGTGCCGTTCCGGGTCGTGTCCGAGCGCCTGTTGTGAGATTCTGGCCCTCTGTTTTCCAGCATCACAGATGGCCATGAGCACCACTGTCTACGGTTTGAAGAACTGCGATACCTGCAAGAAGGCGACCAAGTGGCTGGACCGCTTCGGCGTGCCTTACACCTTCGTCGATTACCGCGAGAACAAGCCGAGCCCGGAAACACTGCTGGCGTGGGCTGGGCAGCTGGGGGGCCTGGCCGCGATGGTGAACAAGTCGTCCACCACCTGGCGGCAGTTGCCGGACAACCGCAAGGCCGCCGACTCCGAGGCCGAATGGAAGCTGCTGCTGCGTGAATACCCGCAGCTGATCAAGCGTCCGCTGGTGGTCGCGGCCGATGGCACGGTCAGCCAGGGCTTCAGCGACAACGGTTTCAAGGCCCGCTTCGGCGTGGGTGACGCATGAGTGCGGTCCTCGACCTGACCTGCGAACTGATCGCACGACCCTCGGTGACGCCGGATGATGCTGGCTGCCAGACACTGCTGGCGGCACGCCTGAAGCAGGCCGGGTTCCAGTGCGACCACCTGCGCCTGGGCGAGGTCGACAACCTGTGGGCGACCCACGGCCAGGGCGCGCCGGTGCTGGTGCTGCTGGGCCACACCGACGTGGTGCCGACGGGCCCGCGCGAGGCCTGGGCCAGCGACCCGTTCACGCCGCAGATCCGTGACGGCGTGCTGTACGGCCGTGGCGCCGCCGACATGAAGGGCAGCGTGGCGGCGTTCGTGGTCGCCGCCGAGCAGTTTGTCGCTGCGCATCCCGATCACCCTGGCACGCTGGCGGTACTGCTGACCAGCGACGAGGAAGGCGATGCCATCGATGGTGTGCGTCACGTTGCACGGCTGTTCGCCGAGCGCGGCCAACGCATCGACTGGTGCATTACCGGAGAGCCATCGTCTACCTCGACGCTGGGTGACCTGCTGCGCGTAGGCCGTCGTGGCAGCCTGTCGGCCAAGCTGCGCGTGCAGGGCGTGCAGGGGCATGTGGCGTACCCGGAAAAGGCGCGCAATCCGATCCATCAGGCGGCACCGGCACTGTCCGACCTGAGCGCAAGGCGCTGGGATGAAGGTTATGAGAGCTTCCCGCCGACCAGCCTGCAGATCTCCAACATCCATGCCGGCACCGGTGCCAACAACGTGATTCCCGGCGAGCTGGAGGTGGATTTCAACATCCGCTACAACCCGCACTGGGATGCACCGAAGCTGGAGGCGGAGATCACCGCATTGCTGGGCCGCCATGGCCTGCAGTACACGCTGAAGTGGCACCGCAGCGGCGAGCCGTTCTACACCCCGGAAGGCACGCTGCGCGTCACCGCGCGTGCGGTGCTGGCCGAGCACATCGGCCGTGCGCCGGAAGAAAGCACCGGCGGCGGCACGTCAGATGCACGCTTCATCGCGCCACTGGGTGCGCAGTGCATCGAAGTGGGGCCGGTCAACGCCAGCATCCACCAGGTGGATGAGAACGTGCGCGTGGACGATCTGGAAGCGTTGCCGGGGCTGTACCAGCGCCTGGTGGAACGGCTGCTGGTGGGAACCCCATGACGGAATGAATCCCGCGAGGGTGGGTGCCGACCGTTGGTCGGCACGCCTCCCGCCGGGGCCGCTTCTCTACTCGGAAAAAATAAAGAACGGCGGCTCGACCGCTTTCTTCCAGTAACTTGGCGCGGCCATGTAGAAGTGTTGCGCCTCGGCTCTGGCGAACCAGCGCGCCGCCGCGTCGGTGTCTTTCTCCACACCCGGCGCACTGCGGCCCAGCAGCAGACCGGCGAAGTACTGGCCGAACACATTGCCCTTCTCACCGGCGCGCTGGTACAGCTGCAGCGCACGCGCCGGATCGCGCGGCAGTCCCATGCCTTTCTCCAGCAGCGCGCCCAGGTCGACCTGCGCTTCGGCGTCGCCGTGCTCGGCACGACGCTGGATCTGCGCCACCAGCGGATGCACGGTGTCATCCTGTGCGGCCACCGCATCCGGCAGTCGCGACGACGAACTCGGGTAGCGCTCGTAGATCATTCCGCGCAGGTCCCAGCGCAGCGCCTGCTGCGCGTCGCCTCGCTGGCGGTAGGCCTTGGCGAGCCCGTAGAACGCATAGGTATTGCCGTGGTTGGCAGCCGCCAGATAGGCGCGTTCGCCACGTCGCCAGGACGCGCGCAGGACAGGTGCAGGGTTGATGTGGGGGCTGTCGGCATGCTGCAGCCTGCCGGAGATCCAGATCCGGCCCAGTGCTTCTTCCGCTTTGGTGTTGTGGAAGGTCCAGGGCGTGATCGCGGCAGCACGCTCGTAGTAGGTAACGGCGCGCGGATCGTTGAAACGTTCGAAGGTCTGCGCGGTGTCCCAGGCTCCGTCGAAGCTGCCGTCGGTGCCGCGTTGCTCCAGTGCCTGCTGCTGCGCCAGCGGCAGCGTGGAGGGCGGAGGCAGGGTCTGGCAGGCGGGCAGGCCCAGGCAGAGCAGGGCGGCCAGCGCCGCGTTGCGTCCAGTGCGGTGTTGCATTTCCATTACACGTTTCACGGCGGGCCATTATGCGCGCCGGGGAGTGGTTGCCAACGCAACGGTTGCGCCGTGCCGGAAACCGGGGTAGGGTCGATGCCATGTCGATCCGCCTGGCCACCGCCGTCAATAACAACAACCGCAATAATCTGCGCGCGAATAATCGTGCGCGGCCGATGCGGGACTGCGCCCTGGGTAGATAGACAGCAACACACGCCCGGACACCAGAAAACCCGCATCAGCCGATGCGGGTTTTTTTGTGCCCGGGCGCAGCCCCACCCGGGCCTGGATGGCCGGTCGAACACCCTCCCACCCGTGAAATCCCCCAACAGGAGCTCTCCCATGTGTTCGATCTTCGGAATCTTCGGCCTGCAGGCCGGTGACGATCTTCCCGCCCTGCGCCGCCATGCGCTGGAACTGTCGCAGCGCCAGCGCCACCGTGGCCCCGACTGGAGCGGCGTATACCTCGACGAAGGTGCGCTGCTGGTCCATGAGCGGCTGGCCATCGTCGACCCGGCCGGTGGTTCGCAGCCGCTGCTGTCGGCCGATGGCCAGCTGGCGCTCGCGGTGAACGGCGAGATCTACAACCACCAGGCATTGAAGGCGGCGCTGACCACCGCCTACGACTTCCAGACCGGCTCGGACTGCGAGGTGATCAACGCGCTGTATCGCCAGGGCAGTTCGCCGGCGCAGTGGCTGGAACAGCTCAACGGCATCTTCGCCTTCGCGCTGTGGGACCGCGACAGCGGGCGCGTGCTGGTGGCGCGTGACCCGGTGGGCGTGGTGCCGCTGTACTGGGGCCACGATGCCCAGGGGCGCCTGCGGGTGGCCTCGGAAATGAAGGCGCTGGTCGATACCTGTGCCGACGTCGCACAGTTCCCGCCGGGTCACTACTTCGACAGTGCCAGCGGTGAGCTGGTGCGCTATTACCAGCAGCCGTGGCGCGACTACGCCGACGTGCAGGGCCGCCAGGCCGACCTGGCCGAACTGCGCCAGGCCTTCGAGCATGCGGTGGAGCGCCAGCTGATGAGCGACGTGCCGTATGGGGTGCTGCTGTCCGGTGGCCTGGACTCGTCGCTGGTGGCGGCCGTTGCCGCACGCTATGCGCGTCGCCGCATCGAGGATGGCGGGCAGACCGAAGCCTGGTGGCCGCGCCTGCATTCGTTCGCGATCGGCTTGAAGGGCTCGCCCGATCTGGCGGCCGCGGCGATCGCTGCCGAGGCACTTGGTACCGTGCATCACGGCTTCGAATACACCTTCGAGGAAGGCCTCGACGCACTGCCGGAAGTGATCCGCCACATCGAAACCTACGACGTCACCACCATCCGCGCCTCGACGCCGATGTTCCTGCTGGCACGGCGGATCAAGGCGATGGGCGTGAAAATGGTGCTGTCCGGCGAGGGAAGCGATGAGATTTTTGGTGGCTACCTGTACTTCCACAAGGCGCCGGATGCACGTGAATTCCACGACGAGCTGGTGCGCAAGCTGGACGCGCTGCACAACTACGACTGCCTGCGCGCCAACAAGTCGATGATGGCCTGGGGCGTGGAGCCGCGCGTGCCGTTCCTCGATCGTGAGTTCCTTGATGTGGCGATGCGCTTCGATGCCGCGCACAAGATGGTCGGCGCCGGCTTTGGCGGGCGTCGCATCGAAAAGGCGGTGCTGCGCGAGGCGTTCGACGGCTACCTGCCGGACAGCATCCTGTGGCGGCAGAAGGAACAGTTCAGCGATGGCGTCGGCTACGGCTGGATCGACGGGCTGAAGGCGCATGCCGAAGCACAGGTGAGCGACCGTGTACTGGCGGCGGCCGACAAGCGCTTCCCGCACAACCCGCCACAGACCAAGGAGGCGTACTACTACCGCCACCTGTTCGAGCAGTTCTTCCCGAGCCGCGCGGCGGCCGAGACCGTGCCGGGCGGCAAGTCGATCGCCTGTTCGTCGCCGGCCGCCATTGCCTGGGACGCCAGCTTCGCCGCGGCGGCGGACCCCTCGGGCCGCGCGATTGCCGGCGTGCACGAACAGGCACTGGCCTAAGCCCTCAAAAAGGGGACGGAGGGGATTAAGTCGTTTGTGCCACTAACGACTTAATTCCCTCCGTCCCCTTTTTGTATGATCGCCCCCTGCGCCTTGGGGAATGTTCATGGACGTACAGGCAGGCGGCGACGTGCCGCCCACGAAATGGGGATGGCGTTATCTGGCCTGGGCCGGGGTGCCGTTGCTGGCTGGCGTACTGCTGGCGCGGTATGCCTGGCCGGCGGCGCCCGAGGCGGTTGCCCGCGCCACCGCCGCCGATGAAGGCGGCTGGGCTCAGCATCTGGCGTCCCCACTGGGCCTGTTCCTGCTGCAGCTGCTGGTGCTGCTGCTGGTGGCCAAGGGCGCGGGCGCGCTGCTCAAGCGCTTTGGACAACCGGCGGTGATCGGCGAGATGGCCGCTGGCCTGATGATGGGGCCGCTGGTGCTCGGCAGCCTGCTGCCGCAGCTGCATGGTGCGTTGTTCCCGGCCAGCTCGCTGGGTCCGCTGGGCATGCTCAGCCAGCTGGGCGTGCTGATGTTCCTGCTGGTAGCCGGTGCCGAGCTGGACCTGGCGGCGCTGCGTGGCCGCCGGCGCTTCGCCTTCACGGTCAGCCATGCCGGTATTGCAGTGCCGTTCGTGCTCGGCGTGGCGCTGGCGATCTGGCTGTACCCGCAGCACGGTCCGCAGGGTGTGGGCTTTACTGCATTCGCATTGTTCGTCGGCATCTCCATGAGCATCACCGCGTTCCCCGTGTTGCTGCGCATCCTTGCCGATCGTGGGATCACACAGACGCCATTGGGCCAGACCGCGATCGCCTGCGCGGCATTGGGCGATGCCACCGCCTGGTGCCTGCTGGCCTTGATCGTCGCCGCCGCCCAGGCCAGCGGCTGGTTGCCGGCCAGCCTCAACCTGCTGTGCGTGGTCGTGTTCGTGGCGCTGATGCTGGGGCTGGTGAAGCCGTGGTTTGCCCGCCAGCAGATCGCGTCGGGCCGTGAGGGACGTTGGTTGCTGGGTATCCTGCTGCTGTCACTGGCGAGTGCGCTGGTCACCGAGATGCTGGGCATCCACGCGTTGTTCGGTGCATTCGCTGCAGGCGTCGCGGTATCGTCCAACGCGCAGCTGCGCGACCTGTTGATGGCCCGCGTCGAACCGTTCGCGGTGACCCTGCTGCTGCCGTTGTTCTTCGCCATGACCGGCCTGCGCATGCGCGCCGATGCGCTGCAGGCCAGCGATATCGTGTTGTGCGTGGTGGTGATCGCGGTGGCCACGGCCGGCAAGCTGCTGGGCACCTTCAGTGCCGCACGCAGCGCGGGCATGCCCATGCGCGAGGCATGGCGGCTGGGCGCACTGATGAACACCCGTGGTCTGATGGAGCTGATCGTGCTCAACCTGGGCTACGAGCTGGGCCTGCTCGGCGATCGGCTGTTCGCGGTGCTGGTGATCATGGCGTTGGTGACCACGGCGATGACCGGGCCGCTGCTGAACCTGATCGAGCGGCGCCGGGGCTGAGCGCTGGACGGTCGTGCCGGCCGCTAGCCAGCATCCTCATGATGCTGGACACACCTGCATGGATGCCGGCCAGCGGCCGGCACGACCGCTACCGCGCCGGTACCAGCGTCATCGTGTGCTGCGCCTTGCCGGGCAGGAACGGTGTCGGCCGCCCATGCACCCAGTCTTCGTGGCCGGCGCCCCAGTACGGCGACAGCGGGTGCCCGCTCTGGCCGCCGGGCATGTGCACGATGCCGTCGGCCTCGTGGCCGGGCGAAACCACCATGCGTTCGGAGGCGCCGAAGTTCGGCGTCTGCACGCGCGGCATGTCACGGTCACCGGGCAGGGGATCGGCGGGCATGCACAGCCAGCGCTTGGCGATGTCCGGCAATGCACGTGCGATGGGATGGCAGAGCGTCGCGGTGTTGCGCTCTCCCCAGGTGCGCTGGGCCAGTGGGCCCTGCTTGGCCAGCTCGCTTTCGGTGCGGCGTGCGGCATCAAGCAGCAGCGCGTCCCAGCTGTCGTAGGCCGGTGGCAACAGGTTGGCGGGGCGTTGCTGCAGCATCGGCCAGGCCACGCCTTCCAGTTGTGCCAGGCGCGGGTCCAGATAGTCATCGCCCAGCTGCGCGTTGGCCGGTGCCAGCAGTGCTTCGGACAGGGTATCCATCACCTGCGTGCGGAACGCGCGCACCACCCGGTAGCTGACCGAGCCGGCCGAGGCCCGGCCGCCCCATTGATGGCTGACGGACTTCAACCGCTTCAGTGCAGGGTCGTCACTGCGTTCGATGACGTCATGCAGCAACGCCCACCAGCGCTGCAGGAACACGGCGCGGTCGTCGAGCTGGATCGCCAGCAGGTCGTGTTCGTCGAAGCGGTCCTGGATGGCGAGCAGGTCGCGGATCTGCTGCGCACGCGCGCCGAGGTCATAGCCACCGTTGCCGACGCTGGCCAGCGCCTCGCCGTCGAGGACGCGTCCGTTGGCGGTCCACAGGCGATGGTTGGGGGGATCGATCAATGCAGGCGAGGCATCGCTGCGGATCGGCCACGGTGCGCAGTCCTGGTTGCTGGCGGCCGTGAAGCCGGCCGGCGCACAGCCGGGGCCTCGGTCGGGGCGGGCGCCGATCAGGCGCCAGGCGATGCGTCCGCTGCGGTCGCCGACCACCAGGTTCTGCGCGGGAATGCCGGCACGGTCGGCGAAGTGCAGTGCACCGTCCAGGTCACCGGCGCGGGCCAGATCAGCGAAATCCAGGCGTACGGCGCCGGGCAGGTGTGCGACCCAGCGCAGGGCATCGCCACTGCCATCGGCATGGGTGTGCAGGATCGGCCCCCAGGCGGTTTCGCGTACCGGGAACAGCACGTCGGCCTGGCCGGCCACCGCAATGCGTTCTTCGTGCACGGTCACCGTGGCGTTGGCCGGTTCCGTGCGGTAGTCCGCCGTGTCGATGTAGCTGTTGGTGAAGCCCCAGGCGACGTGGCCGTTGCTGCCGACGATCACCGCCGGCAGGCCAGGGAGCGAGAAGCCAGTGACGTCGACCTGGCCGCCGGCAGCCTGCGGGTCGGGGTAACGCAGGCGCACCCGGAACCACAGGCCAGGCGCGCGCAGGCCCAGGTGCATGTCGTCGGCGACGATCGCGCGGCCGTCGGCGGTGAGTGCGCCGGCCACCGCGAAGTTGTTGCTGCCGATGACGTCCGCCTCCTCCTGCTCGGTGCCCGGCTTTCCCTTCAATGTGCGCAGATCGAGCTGGCTGGCATCGGGCAGAATCGCATTGCCGGTGGCTTCGCCAAACAGCGGTGCATCCCATTCGGTGCCGTCGTGGGCAATCAGCGCGTACAGCGCCGGCGGCACCACCGCACGGATGCGGCTGAGGGCAAGCTCGGTCTGGTTGTTCGGGTCCTGCAGGTCGGCGTACATGGCCAGCCCGGCCAGCACGCTGTCGCTGGCCTGCCACGGTTGCGGTGACTGCCGCAGCAGCAGGTAGGCCCATGGCCGCACGGAGAGATCGGTAAGGCCTTCGTTGACGCCATCCACATAGGCGCGCACGACCGCGCCGTTGTCGCCCAGCGCGGTATCCAGATGCGCCTCGGTGCGGGCGCGCAGGCGGTGCACGCGCATGCGCTTGTCAGCTTCAATGGCCTTCGGCCCGAACAATGCCGACAGCTCGCCGGCGGCACTGCGGCGCATCAGGTCCATCTCGAAATAGCGTTCCTGCGCATGCACATGGCCGAGTGCGCGCATCGCGTCGGCCTGGCTGCCGGCAGTGATGGTGACCACGCCCAGCGCATCGCGCTCGATGGTGACCGGCTTGGCCAGGCCCGGCAGCGCATGCTCGCCGTCCACGTCGGCCAGGCTGCCGCGCAGCAGGAGCCACAGGGCCAGTGCGGTGACCAGCACGATGGCGACCAACACACCCAGCACCCAACGCCATGTACGTCGCATCGCACGTCCTTTCCGAACTCGTGGGCTGATTGTAGCCGCAGGCGCAACTGCGACTGATTCCGATTAGATCACCGTATTTTGAAATGCGGCACCCTATGCCACATCGATTCACAGGAGCCCCCCATGAAAGGCAACCCGGACGTCATCGCCTGCCTGAAGGAACTGCTGCGCGGCGAACTCGCTGCTCGCGACCAGTACTTCATCCATTCCCGCCGCTATGAGGACCAGGGCCTGTTCGCGCTGTACGAACGCCTGAACCACGAGATGGAAGAGGAAACCCAGCACGCCGACGCGCTGCTGCGCCGCATCCTGTTCCTCGGCGGCGACCCGGACATGCGCCCGCATGCCACCGAGCCGGGCAAGACCGTGGAAGAGATGCTGCAGAAGGATCTCGACACTGAATACGCGGTTCGGAACAATCTCGCCGCCGGTATGAAGCTGTGCGAGGAGAAGGGCGACTACGTGAGCCGCGACATCCTGCTGGCGCAGCTGAAGGACACCGAGGAAGACCACGCCTGGTGGCTGGAGCAGCAGCTGGGCCTGATCAAGCGCATCGGCCTGGAGCTGTACCAGCTGAGCAAGATCGACGGCAACGGCGCCCCGGCGCACTGAGCCGGCACCGCTTTCTGTAGAGCCGAGCCATGCTCGGCTGCCTTCCGGTAGAGCCGACCAGCGGTCGGCTCTACCAGAAGAAGCACAGCGTTCTGTCGCCCGCCAGCACCGGAGCATCGCCAGCCAGCTTTCGCCAGCCAGCCGCTCCACCGCCCGCCAGCCGACAACGAAAAAGCCGGGGAATTCCCCGGCTTTTTCGTGTCTGGTCTCCGGCAAGGCGTGTCAACCAAGGTTGACACCCACCAGGAGCAAGGCCCCAGCCTTTATTCCACCGACAGCCCTTCCACCTTCTGCCAGCCGCGCGGCAGCAGGTGGCCGCGGGTGGCGCGGGCGCCGAGGTAGGCTTCCAGTTCGTTGAACTTCAGGCCCATGGTGCGCTGGCCACTGCGCACCTGCAGGGTCTGGCCGGGGCTGATCGCAACCACCGCGACCACGCGTTCGGTGGCGAGCTTGGCCTTCGGGATCTCGATGATCTTGTTGCCCTTGCCCTTGTCCAGTTCCGGCAGGTCGTTGGCGGCGATCGCCAGCAGGTTGCCCGAACTGGTGACCGCCACGATGCGGTCGGTGGCGACGTTGGCCACCACCGACGGGGTCAGCACGGTCGAACCGGTTGACAGGTTCAGCATCGCCTTGCCGGCCTTGTTGCGGCCGATCAGGTTCTCGAAGCGGGTGACGAAGCCGTAGCCGTGGGTGGAGGCCAGCACGAAGCGGGTGTCCGGCTCGGCGCTGGCCAGGGTCACGAAGCTGGTGCCCGCGGCCGGCGAGAAGCGGCCGGTCAGCGGTTCACCGTTGCCACGCGCGGAGGGCAGGGTGTGCACAGGCGTCGAGTAGGCGCGGCCCTCGCTGTCGAGGAACGCGACCTGCTGCGTACTGCGCGCACGCACCGCGCCCTGCAGGGCGTCACCATCACGGTAGGACAGGGCGGACGCATCGACGTCGTGGCCCTTGGCGGCGCGGATCCAGCCCTTCTCCGATAGCACGACGGTCATCGGCTCGCTCGGCACCAGCTCGGTCTCGTCGATGGCCTGCGCGGCCTGGCGCTGCACCAGCGGCGAACGGCGCGCGTCGCCGAATTTCTTGGCATCGGCGGTCAGTTCGTCGCGGATCAGCTTCTTCAGCTTGGCCTTGCTGTCGAGGATGCCGAGGATCTTCTCGCGCTCCTTGGCCAGCTCGTCCTGCTCGCCACGGATCTTCATCTCCTCCAGGCGGGCCAGCTGCTTCAGCTTGGTTTCCAGGATGTACTCGGCCTGGTCGTCGGACAGGCCGAAGCGCGCGATCAGCGCGGCCTTCGGTTCGTCCTCGGTACGGATGATGTGGATCACCTCGTCCAGGTTGAGGAACGCGACCAGCAGGCCTTCCAACAGGTGCAGGCGGCGCTCGACCTTCTGCAGGCGGTGCTGCAGGCGGCGGGTGACGGTGTTGCTGCGGAAGGTCAGCCATTCGCTGAGCAGCATCTTCAGGTTCTTCACCTGCGGACGGCCGTCCAGCCCGATCACGTTGAGGTTGACGCGGTAGCTGCGTTCCATGTCCGTGGTCGCGAACAGGTGGCCCATCAGCTGCTCGGCGTCGACGCGGTTGGAACGCGGCACCAGCACCACGCGCACCGGGTTGGCGTGGTCGGACTCATCGCGGATGTCTTCCAGCCACGGCAGCTTCTTGGCGCGCATCTGCGCGGCGATCTGCTCGATCACCTTCGACGGCGACACCTGGAACGGCAGCGCGGTGACCACGATGTTGTGTGCTTCCTTGGTGAAGGTCGCACGTGCGCGCACGCTGCCGTTGCCGGTTTCGTAGATGTTCCGCAGATCGTTGGCCGCGGTGATGATCTCGGCGCTGGACGGGTAGTCCGGGCCCTGCACGTGCTCGCACAGGTCGCGCACGCTGGCATCGGGGTTGTCCAGCAGGTGCAGCAGTGCGCTGACGATCTCGTTGAGATTGTGCGGCGGCACGTCGGTGGCCATGCCCACGGCGATGCCGGTGGTGCCGTTCAGCAGCAGGTGCGGCAGCCGTGCCGGCATCCAGGTCGGTTCCTGCAGGGTGCCGTCGAAGTTCGGTGCCCAGTCGGTGGTGCCCTGGCCCAGTTCGCCCAGCAGCACTTCGGCAATCGGGGTCAGCTTGGATTCGGTGTAACGCATCGCCGCGAACGACTTCGGGTCGTCGCTGGAGCCGAAGTTGCCCTGGCCCTCGATCAGCGGGTAGCGGTACGAGAACGGCTGTGCCATCAGCACCAGCGCCTCGTAGCACGCGCTGTCGCCATGCGGGTGGTACTTACCGATGACGTCACCGACGGTGCGCGCGGACTTCTTCGGCTTGGACGCGGCATTCAGGCCCAGCTCGCTCATCGAATAGATGATGCGGCGCTGCACCGGCTTCAGGCCGTCGCCGATGAACGGCAGGGCGCGGTCCAGGACCACGTACATCGAGTAGTCGAGGTAGGCGCGTTCGGCGTACTCGCGCAGCGGCAGTTGTTCGAATCCGTGGAACACGGGGCGGGCAAGTTCGGTCATGCGGCGTTGTTACCTGTTGTCGGGAGGCGGCGACGGCGGTCGCCGCTCGCAATTCTGTGATTATCCGGATGCGGCGGGGGATGCCAAGCCGCGCGCAGGGTCCAACCCGGTTTCCAGGCCGTGTCCGGCCCGTGCCAGGTAGCGCCCCGGTGGCAGCCCGAAGTGGCGGCGGAACACGGTGACGAAGGCGCTGGCGCTGCTGAAGCCCAGCGCGTGGGCGATATCGGCCACGCTGCGGCCGTCGGTCAGCTGGCGCAGGGCTTCGGACAGCCGGGCCTGCTGCCGCCACTGGGCGAAGCTGAGCGTGGTCTCGTCGCGGAAGTGGCGGGTCAGGCTGCGCGGCGACAGTCCGGCCCAGTGCGCCCATTCGGCCAGGCTGCGCTCGTCGGACGGGTCGGCCAGCAGCTGCGAGGCGATCTTCAGCAGGCGCCGGTCATGCGGCATCGGCAGGTGCATGCGCTGGCGCGGCGCGGTACGGATCTCGTCCAGCAGCACCTCGATGATGTGCTGGCGCTCGGGCGTGGTGTCGTAGCCCAGCGGCCATTCGCAGATGCGGTCGGCCAGCGCCTGCGCCAGCTTGGACAGGCCCAGTACGCAGGGATCGGCGGGCAGGGTGGCGCAGGCCGGTGCGGCCAGCGCCATGCCCCAGCCACGCAGCGGGCCGTCGAGGGTGACCGTGTGCGGCTCCAGCGGCGGCATCCAGCCGGCCGAGCCTGGCGCCAGTGACCACGTCCCGTGCGAGGTGCGGGTGGTCAACAGGCCGCGTTCGACGCAGATCAGCTGCGCGCGCTGATGGTGGTGCCAGTCCACTTCACGGACCAGGCCCAAGGGGCTGTCGAAGCGAAAGGCGACAACCGGTGGCCCGTCATTGCGCTCGAACCAATCCAGGGCGTCGTCGCGCAGCAACCGCTTGGGAGGGGGGATTTCTGCCTTGTTCATCATATCCGCTGGCTGAAATGTGTCATCCATTGGCTGAATTGTACTACCGGGCCACCTGACCAGATCATTAAGGTAGGCGCCTTCGTTGATCCAGCCCGCTGCTGCAACACAGCATTCGATGCCAGATCGAATATTTCCATTGAGAAATATTTTTTTTGGAAGAGAATGCTCCCCCATGATCTGTCCTGCAACCACTCCCCCCAGCTTCGGCCTGCTGCTGCGCCAGGTGCGCGACGGCCTGGTCCGTCAACTCGACGCATCCATGGCTGAAGAAGACCTGGGTATCGGCTTCACCCATTACATCGGGTTGAAGGTGCTTTCCAACATGGCTCCGTGCACGGCCAACGAGCTGGCCCAGGCCATCGACCAGGTGCCCAGTGCGGTGACCCGCCTGCTGGACAAGCTGGAGTCGCTGGGCTGCGTCCGCCGCGAACCGCATGCCCAGGACCGGCGTGCGCTGCAGATCGTGCTGACCGATGAAGGCCGCGCACTGTGGGCGCGGCTGAAGCTGCGTGGCGACGCGGTGATGGATTACGCCCTGCGTGATCTTTCCGCCGACGAGCGCACGCAGCTGCTGTCCCTCCTCACCCGAATCCGCGATTCCCTGACGACCCCATGAACCCGATCCCGCAATCCACTCTCCGCCGGTCCGGGCGCGCGCTGCTGGTATCAGCGCTGGCCCTGGCCCTGGCCGCCTGCGCCAGCAGTCGTGGCCTCAACCCGCAGGGCCACGTGCTCGACGTGGACAGCCTGCACAGCGAACGCACCCTGGCCGACACCGACCTGAGCGCCACCGGCTTCCCGGCGCAGGACTGGTGGAAGGCACTGGGCGATGCGCAGCTGGACGCGCTGGTCGCCGAGGGCCTGGCTGGCCACCCGAGCCTGGACGCTGCCGATGCGCGCCTGCGCCAGGCGCAGGCGCAGGTCGGTACCGCGCGTGCCGATCGCCTGCCCAGCCTGTCGGTGTCCGGTGGTTACACCGGTCTGCGCCTGCCCGAGTCGATGGCCGGCAGCGAGATGGGTGGCCATTACGCTGGCAGCAGCCAGGTCGCGTTTGATTTCAGCTATGGCGTGGACCTGTGGGGCGGCAAGCGCGCTGCCTGGGAAGCGGCCGTGGACGGCGCCCATGCCGCCACTGTCGAAGCCCAGGCTGCACGCCTGAACCTGTCCACCGGCATCACCCAGGCCTATGCCGACCTGGCGTATGCATGGCAGCTCAATGACGTGGCCGAAGAAGAGCTGGGCCGCTCGCAGAAGTCGCTGGAATTGACCCGCCAGCGCCGCAGCGCCGGCATCGACAGTGATCTGCAGGTGCGCCAGGCAGAGGCCCGCGTGCCCGCCGCGCAGCAGCAGGTGCAGGCCGCGCAGCAGCGCATCGATGCGGCCCGCACCGCGCTGGCCGCGCTGGTCGGCAAGGGTCCGGACCGTGGCCTGTCGATCCAGCGCCCGCAGGCGTTGAATCCGATGGCGTTGCAGCTGCCGGGCGTGCTGCCCAGCGAACTGTTGGGTCGTCGCCCGGACATCGTTGCCGCGCGCTGGCGCGTGGAAGCGGCCGACAAGCAGATCAAGGTCGCCAGGACCAAGTTCTACCCGAGCTTCAACCTGACCGCACTGGCTGGCGTCGTCGCACCGAACGTGGGTGATCTGCTGAAAAGCAGTTCGACCTTCGCCTACATCGGACCGGCGCTGAGCCTGCCGATCTTCGAAGGCGGCAAGCTGCGCGCCAACCTGGCTAACACCGATGCGCAGTACGACCTGGCGGTGGCCAACTACAACCAGACCGTGCTCGATGCACTGCGCGACGTGGCCGACCAGGTCAACGCGGTGCGTTCGCTGGCACAGCAGGCGCATTCGCAGCAGCAGGCGGTGGATACCGCACGTTCGGCCTTCGACCTGGCCCAGCAGCGCTACCGCGCCGGCATCGGCAGCTACCTGGACGTGCTGACCGCGCAGTCCACCCTGCTGCAGTCGCAGCAGCAGCTGGCCGGCCTGCAGTCGCAGCAGGTGCAGACCTCGGTGCGCCTGAGCAAGGCGCTGGGCGGTGGTTTCCAGCCCTCTGACGCCGACCGCGCACCGATCGCCTCCCATTCCGATTCCTCGCATTCCTGAAGACTTCCGCCATGAGCCAGACCCAAGACACTGCGGCCCCGGCCGCCCCCAACCGCCGCGGCAACCTGCTGCGCGGCCTGTTCGTGATCGTCGTGCTGCTGCTTGCCGCACTGGCGCTGTGGTACTTCATGTTCGGCCGTTGGTTCGAAGAGACCGACGACGCCTACGTGCAGGGCAACCAGGTGCAGATCACCCCGCTGGTGGCCGGTACCGTGGTCGCCATCAACGCCGATGACGGCATGCGCGTGGAGCGCGGCCAGCTGCTGGTGCAGCTGGACCCGTCCGACACGTCGGTGGCGCTGCAGCAGGCCGAAGCCAACCTGGCCAAGACCGTGCGCCAGACCCGTGGCCTGTACCGCAGCGTGGAAGGCGCACAGGCGGATTTGAACGCCCGCCAGGTGACCCTGAAGCGCGTGCGCGACGATTTCGCCCGCCGCAAGGATCTGGCCGCCACCGGCGCCATTTCCAATGAAGAACTGGCCCACGCCCGTGACGAGCTGGCCGCTGCCGAAGCCGCCGTGGCCGGTTCGCGCGAGACCGTCGAGCGCAACCGCGCGCTGGTCGACGACACCGTGATCGCCACCCAGCCGGACGTGCAGGCGGCCGCTGCGCAGCTGCGCCAGGCCTTCCTCAACAATGCCCGCGCCGGCATCGTCGCGCCGGTCACCGGTTACGTCGCCCGTCGTTCGGTGCAGGTTGGCCAGCGCGTGCAGCCGGGCAATGCCCTGATGGCGGTGGTGCCGACTGAGCAGATGTGGGTCGAGGCCAACTTCAAGGAAACCCAGCTGCGCCACATGCGCCTGGGCCAGGAAGTTGAGCTGAAGTCGGACCTGTACGCCGGTGACGTGAAGTACAAGGGCCGCGTCCAGAGCCTGGGCCTGGGCACCGGCTCGGCGTTCTCGCTGCTGCCGGCGCAGAATGCCAGCGGCAACTGGATCAAGATCGTTCAGCGCGTGCCGGTACGCATCGCCATTGATGCCAAGCAGCTGGCCGAACATCCGCTGCGCATCGGCCTGTCGATGAAGGCCGAAGTGAGCCTGCGCGACCAGAAGGGCGAAGTGCTGCCGAGTACCCCGGCCAAGGGCACGGTGTTCGACACCGACGTGTATGCCAAGCAGCTGCATGATGCCGACGAGGTGATCCACACGATCATCCAGGGCAACCTGCCGCAGCAGGCGAAGGTGGGCTGAGGTCGCCATGTCCGCACAAGCTCCAGCCGCGCCCGGTGCTCCGGGCGCCCCGGCGGCGCCGGGTGCGGCCTCCGGGTTCCTGCCGCCCAGCGTCGCCCTGTGCACCGTGGGCCTGGCGATGGCGTCGTTCATGCAGGTGCTCGACACCACCATCGCCAACGTCTCGCTGCCGACCATCGCCGGTAACCTCGGCGCCAGTTCGCAGCAGGCGACCTGGGTCATCACCTCGTTCGCGGTCAGCACGGCCATCGCGCTGCCGCTGACCGGCTGGCTCAGCCGCCGCTTCGGCGAACGCAAGCTGTTTGTCTGGGCCACGCTGGCCTTCGTCATCACCTCGCTGCTGTGCGGCCTGGCGCAGAGCATGGGCATGCTGGTGCTGTCGCGTGCGCTGCAGGGTTTCGTGGCCGGCCCGATGTACCCGATCACGCAGTCGTTGTTGGTCTCGATCTATCCACGGGAGAAACGCGGGCAGGCACTGGCGCTGCTGGCGATGATCACGGTGGTGGCGCCGATCTGCGGCCCGATTCTCGGTGGCTGGATCACCGACAACTACAGCTGGGAATGGATCTTCCTGATCAATGTGCCGCTGGGCATCTTCGCTGCGCTCGTTGTGGGCAACCAGCTGAAGGGGCGCCCGGAGCACATCGAGAAGCCGAAGATGGACTACGTCGGCCTGGTCACCCTGGTGATCGGTGTCGGTGCGCTGCAGCTGGTGCTCGACCTGGGCAACGACGAGGACTGGTTCTCGTCGATGAAGATCGTGGTGCTGGCGTGTGTGGCCTTGGTCACGCTGACGGTGTTCCTGATCTGGGAACTGACCGACAAGGATCCGATCGTCGACCTGAAGCTGTTCCGGCATCGCAACTTCCGCGCCGGTACGCTGGCGATGGTGGTGGCCTACGCGGCGTTCTTCAGCGTGGCGTTGCTGATTCCGCAGTGGTTGCAGCGTGACATGGGCTACACCGCGATCTGGGCGGGCCTGGCGACAGCGCCGATCGGCATCCTGCCGGTGATCATGACCCCGTTCGTGGGCAAGTATGCATCGCGCTTCGACATGCGCATGCTGGCTACGATTGCGTTCATTGTGTTGTCGATGACCAGCTTCCTGCGTTCGAACTTCAACCTGCAGGTGGACTACAACCATGTGGCGGGCGTGCAGCTGATCATGGGCATCGGCGTCGCGCTGTTCTTCATGCCGGTGCTGCAGATCCTGCTGTCGGACCTGGATGGGCGCGAGATCGCGGCGGGCTCAGGCCTGGCCACCTTCCTGCGTACGCTGGGCGGCAGCTTCGCGGCGTCGCTGACGACGTGGCTGTGGGCGCGGCGCACCCAGGTGCACCACGCCGACCTGACCGAGCACATCTCGGTCTATCAGCCGGGCATGCAGGACCAGGTGACAGCGATGGGGCAGGGCGACCTGCAACATGGCGCAGCGGTACTGAACAACATGATCAACCACCAGGCATCGCAGATGGGCTTCAACGACATCTTCTTCCTGCTGGGCTGGATCTTCCTGGCGATCATCGCGTTCCTGTGGCTGGCCAAACCGCCGTTTGGCGCAGGCGCAGGTGCGGCCGCCGGTGGCGGACACTGAAACTCCCTGGAAACACGTGCTGTATTTTGACCCCGCCGCAAGGCGGGGTTTTTGTTTGTGCGCCGCGGGTCGCACGGGCCCTGCCGTTGGGATCGTGCCGCGGCGCAGGTTCAGCGGGTGCGATAGACGCGCTTGAACACCACCCGATCGCAGAACAATCGGGTGATGGCCCACATTCCCGCCACAAGTACGGCGCCGCATGTGAGCCAGCCAGCAGTGGCCTGCAATCGGCTGCCGACCAGTGCGCCGCAGATGATGGCGGCAACAAATACCAGCATTACGGCCTCCTTCGATGCGCCGTAGTGGACCTCGGCCTGGCATCCCACGCATACGCGTACGCCATGGTTCGAGCCGGTATGGCAGTGAGGGCAGATGATGCTGCGCTGCATGGGTGCGTCCTTTGGGGAAGGGGGGGCGCTGGTCAGGTCGTGGCGATACACCTGCAACCGGCTTCTGTAAATCTGCCTTCCACCGAAAAGGAATCGGGTAAATCTCGACTAGGAAAAGTACGAATTGAACGGCTAACGTGAAATGCGCCCCAAAAAGGGGGCCGTTCAAGGCGTGGTAACGACGCGCCGGGAGGCGGTATGCCGCAGCAGGCGACTGTCGGGTGGTGCGAGATACGACAGTTCCAGCGGTAGATGCGATGCCAGGCTCGCCAAACCCTGGAAACGAAAAAACCCGCTTTCGCGGGTTTGATCATCTTGAGTCGTGGTGCCCAGGAGAGGACTCGAACCTCCACGGTTTTACCCGCTAGTACCTGAAACTAGTGCGTCTACCAATTCCGCCACCTGGGCGACTCAGGAGATGAATTATGGGGAGCGACAGAAGATGTGTCAACAACATTTCACACCTTTTTCTGCGGCTGCACGCCCAGGTGAAGCAGCAGGCTGCGCATTGCCGATGACAACTGCGCCCATTCGGCAAAACAGGCGCACAGGCGGCGCTGTGCCCACGCATCGGCGAGCGGTACGGCGACGGTGTGCGTACCGCGCCGATGCTGGCGGGCGATGGTCCGCGGCACGATGCCGACACCAATGCCGTGGCCGACCATGATGCACACACCTTCGAAGGTCTTCATGCGGATGCGCACGTCCAGGCGGCGCCCGATGTCGCGCGCCTGGTCCTCGATGTAGGTCTGCAGTGCATTGCCATCGGCCAGGGCAACGAAGGTCTCGCCGGCTACCTCGGTGAAGGCCACGCTGCGCCGCGAGGCGAATCGGTGGTTTGCGGGCAGCAGCATTACCAGCGGATCTTCGGCGACCACATGCTGCTGCAGACCGGCAGCGTCGACGGCATCGCTGATGATGCCCGCCTCGGCCTGGCCAGCACTGATCGCACGCACGACTTCAGGGCTGGTGCGCTCCAGCAGTTCCACGTGCAGGCGCGGGCGTTCGGCCAGCCACGGTGCCAGCCGAGAGGGCAGGTAGTTGGTCAGCGCTGCGGTGTTGGCATACAGATGCAGGGTGCCGCGCGCACCGTGCGCGAACGCCTGCAGTTCACCGCGCAGCTGTGCCTGCTGCTGCAGGATCAAGCGTGCATGGTGGGCGAGCGCGGCACCGGCTTCGGTCAGGCTGACGCCGCGTGGGTGCCGGTTCAACAGCGGGGTACCGGCATCGGCTTCGATCGTGCGCAGGCGCTCACTGGCTGAGCCCAGTGCCAGGTTTGCCTGCGCGGCACCGGCCGTGATGCTGCCCGCCTCGGCAATGGCCAGGAACAGGCGCAGGTCGGCGATATCCATCCGCATGTGATGCCCTCATCGCAACGCCTGCGCCTTCGGATCAGCCGAAGGCGAGGCCGGGAAGACCGCATTGTGCGCCGAGCGGCCGGCCGATCCAATGAAGGCATGAATGAATCGATGTACTTCTACGTGCTGCTGGTGGTGGTGTTCGTGCTGGCCGGTGTGGTCAAGGGCGTGACCGGCATGGGGTTGCCGACAGTGGCGATGGGTCTGCTCGGTGGCGCGCTGTCGCCGGTGGCGGCGGCATCGATGCTGTTCATCCCCACCTTCGTCACCAATGCGTGGCAGCTGTTGTCCGGGCCATCGCTGGGCCACATCGTGCGGCGCCTGTGGCCGATGATGCTGGCCGTGGTGGTGGTGACGCTGGGTTCGGCGGCGCTGCTGGTGCGGGTCGATCGCACCTGGTCGCGTGTTGCGCTGGGCGTTGCGCTGGTGGTTTATGCGGCCTATGCCCTGCTTGCGCCGGTGTTCCGCGTGCCGCAGCGGCGCGAGCGATGGCTGGGGCCGCTGGTGGGGGCGTTGTCGGGTGTGGTGACCGGCGCCACCGGCGTGTTCGTGATGCCGGCGGTGCCGTACCTGCAGTCGCTGGGGTTGCAGCGCGAGGAGCTGGTGCAGGCGCTGGGACTGGCGTTCACTGTGTCGACGATTTCGCTGACCACTGGCCTGGTGCTGCACGGCGCATTCGGCATCCAGCAGCTGGGGCTGAGTACGCTGGCGGTGCTGCCGGCATTGCTGGGCATGTGGCTGGGGCAGGTGATCCGGCAGCACATCAGTGCGCGGGTGTTCCGCGCCTGCTTCCTGGGTTTCCTGCTGCTGCTCGGGCTGGAGCTGGTGCTGCGGCCGCTGTTGTGATGCCGGCCGCCGGTCGCCGGTCGCGGCGATGCCGAATCACGGGCATGAAAAAACCCGCTTTCGCGGGTTTTTCTCATTCTCGACGTGGTGCCCAGGAGAGGACTCGAACCTCCACGGTTTTACCCGCTAGTACCTGAAACTAGTGCGTCTACCAATTCCGCCACCTGGGCGTCGAGGAGCGAGATTATGGGGTGTTGTTACGGGGGTGTCAATACCCTTGTGAAGATCATTGCCGATACCGGGTCGGAGTTCCGTCCTGCAGGAGTAAGAGTCGAGCCTCAGGGCCGGATTACAGGCAAAAAAAATCCCCGCCGAAGCGAGGAGATTTTTCGTTGGTGCCCAGGAGAGGACTCGAACCTCCACGGTTTTACCCGCTAGTACCTGAAACTAGTGCGTCTACCAATTCCGCCACCTGGGCGTTCCAGAGGCGCAATTGTGAAGATGAATCCGCAGGCTGTCAACGACTTCCTGAATATTTTTCATGCAAGGCCTTCAAGACAGCCGCTGACCCGTTCTGCACGCCGTCAGCGGCTACCATGTAGGGCGATGACTACCAAAAAACCAAGCAAGGGCGGGAGCACCTCCCGCAGCCAGGCCCCGAAGAAGGGCGCCAAGGCGGGCACGGCCCGCACCACCAAGCCGGGCAAGCCGTTGCCGGGCTGGTTCCCCGAATTGAATGAAGGCGGCGCACCACCGCGTGGTCGCAAGGTCCGCAGCGCCGATGCCGCCGCTCCGGGCCCGGCCCCGGGCCGCAAGCTGCCGCCGACCGGCAAGGTGATCGACGATCCCTATGCCGCCCGCGAAGCCGAGAAGTACGAACAGCCCATCGCCAGCCGCGAGGCCATCCTGGCCCTGCTGGAACGCTGCGAAGGGCCGCAGACCGCCGAGGAACTGGGCGCGCGCCTGGGCCTGACCGCGCCGGACCGGGCCGAGGCGCTGTCGCGCCGGCTTGGCGCCATGGTCCGCGACGGCCAGCTGGTGCAGAACCGTCGCGGCGGTTTCGCCCCGATCCAGACCCTGAACCTGGTCACCGGCGTGGTGATCGCCAACCCGGAAGGGTTCGGTTTCCTGCGCCCGGTCGAGGGCGGTGACGACCTGTTCCTGCCGCCGTATGAAATGCGCAAGGTCATGCACGGCGACAAGGTGCTGGCCCGTGTGACCGGCATCGACCATCGTGGCCGTCGCGAAGGCAGCATCGCCCGCGTGCTCGAGCGCGGCATGACCCGCCTGATCGGCCGCTTCAGCATCGAGATGGGCATCAACTACGTGGTGCCCGACGACAAGCGCGTGCAGCGCAACGTGCAGGTGCCGCCGGACCAGACCGGTGGTGCGCGCGATGGCCAGCTGGTGGTCTGTGAACTGACCCAGGCGCCGGACAGCCGCCGCCCGCCGATCGGCCGCATCATCGCCGTGCTCGGCGACAAGCTGACCGCCTCGCTGGTGGTGGAGACCGCCATCCACGGCCACGAGCTGCCGTTCGAGTTCCCGCAGGAGGTGCTGGACGAAGCGGCCTCGGTGCCGCTGGTGGTCGAGCCGGCGATGATCGGCGACCGCGTCGACCTGCGCAGCACGCCGCTGGTCACCATCGATGGCGAGGATGCCAAGGACTTCGACGACGCGGTGTACTGCGAGCCGAATGCCGAGGGTTTCCGCCTGGTGGTGGCGATCGCCGATGTCTCGAACTACGTGC
The DNA here is from genome assembly GCF_032911605.1 of Stenotrophomonas mexicanensis. Classification (NCBI taxonomy): domain Bacteria; kingdom Pseudomonadati; phylum Pseudomonadota; class Gammaproteobacteria; order Lysobacterales; family Lysobacteraceae; genus Stenotrophomonas; species Stenotrophomonas mexicanensis. Next base: position 110,328 of record NZ_JAWJTG010000003.1, on the reverse strand, counting down.
GCCCCGGCACGCCGCTGGATGAGGAGGCGCAGAAGCGCGCCACCTCGGTGTACTTCCCGGGCTTCGTGGTGCCGATGCTGCCGGAGACGCTGTCCAACGGTATCTGCTCGCTGATGCCGAAGGTCGACCGCATGTGCTTTGTCTGCGACATGCAGATCGACCGCGACGGCCTGGTCACGCATTCGCGCTTCTACGAGGCGGTGATGAACTCGCACGCGCGCCTGACCTACACCCAGGTGTGGAAGGCGGTGGGCGAGGACGATGCCGATACCAAGGCCTGGATGGGCGACCTGCTGCCGCAGGTGCAGCGCCTGCACCAGCTGTACAAGGTGCTGTCCAAGGCACGTGCCAAGCGCGGCGCCATCGAGTTCGAAAGCAGCGAAGTGCGCTTCGTGCTGGACAACCGCGGTGAAGTCACCCAGGCCGGCATGCTGGTGCGCAATGACGCGCACAAGCTGATCGAGGAATGCATGATCGCGGCCAACGTCGAGGCGGCCAGGTACCTGCTGTCGCGCCATGTGCCGGCCCCGTACCGCATCCACGAGAAGCCGCCGGAAACCAAGTACGCCGACCTGCTGGAATTCCTCAAGGAGTTCAAGCTGAGCCTGCCGCCGTGGTCCAAGGTGCGTCCGGGCGATTACACCAAGCTGCTGAAGAAGATCCGTGACCGTCCTGATGCCACGTTGCTGGAATCGGTGCTGCTGCGCAGCCAGAGTTTGGCGATCTACAGCCCGGAAAACCACGGTCACTTCGGCCTGGCGCTGGAGGCGTACGCGCACTTCACCTCGCCGATCCGTCGCTACCCTGACCTGCTGGTGCACCGCGCGATCAAGCACGCGCTGTCCGGCAAGCCGCTGGACAAGTTCACCTACAACGCACGCGAAATGGCTGCGCTGGCGCTGCAGTGCTCCGAGCGTGAGCGCCGTGCCGATGAGGCCGAGCGCGAGGTCGACGAGCGCTACCGCGCCGCGTGGATGGAAAAGCACGTAGGCGGGCAGTTCGACGGTGTGATCAGTGGCGTGACCAGCTTCGGCCTGTTCGTGGAGCTGGACGAGTCGAAGGTGCAGGGCCTGGTCCATGTGACCCAGCTGCCGCAGGACTATTACAAGTTCGACGCGACCCGCAAGACGCTGACCGGCGAACGCCGTGGCAGCAGCTACCGGCTGGGTGATCGCGTGCGCATCCTGGTGCTGAAGGCCAGCATGGAAGAGCGCAAGATCGACTTCCGCCTGGTCGAGCACAAGGGTGAGGATGAAGGCGATGGCCTGCCGCCGCTGCCCGAGCGTGGCAAGCCGGCCAAGCGCACCAAGAAGCAGTATTGAAAGGTGTGCCGACCAACGGTCGGCACCCACCTCACCCGGTCGGCACCCGCCTCACCCGGTAGGTGCCAACCGTTGGTTGGCACGACGTTTCGGAGGAACTCACAATGCAGGGCCAACCCGAATACAGCGGCGGCTGCCAGTGCGGCGCGATCCGCTTCCAGGCGCGAGGCGAGCTGACCGACAGCTCGATCTGCCATTGCCGGATGTGCCAGAAGGCCTTCGGTGCCTATTACGCGCCGCTGGTGTCGGTGCGCGGCGTGCAGTTCAACTGGACCCGCGGCCAGCCGCGCTATTTCCAGTCGTCCAACGTGGTGCGGCGTGGCTTCTGCGCCGACTGCGGTACCCCGTTGACCTATGAAGCCCCCGACGGCGTGGCCGTGGCCGCTGGTGCCTTTGACCAACCCGAACGCCTGCCACCGACCATCCAGTACGGAGTCGAACGCAAGCTGCCCTTCGTCGACAGCCTGGCCAGCCTGCCGGCGCGGCGCACCGAGGAGGACATCGCGGCGCTGGATTTCCTGGCCACCATCGTGTCCCATCAGCACCCCGACCACGACACCCCGCACTGGCCACCGCGCAGCCGCTCCGCCGAAGGCTGAGCGGACACCCTGCACTGGCCACCGCGCAGCCGCTCCGCCGAAGGCTGAGCGGCGGGTAGCGCCGGGCCGTGCCCGGCGAGCGCGCAGCGCGGTCGGCGCCGATGCTCTACCATAGCCACCCCCTTTCCGGTCCCCGCCCGCATGAGCAAGAACAGCCAGTGGATTGTCGGCGTCAACGCCGTCGCCTCCTCCATCGAGAACGACGCCGAGAACGTCCGCGAAGTGCTGGTCGAGGCCGGTGCGAAGAACCCGCGCCTGACCGAGATCGAGGAAAACGCCCGCCGCAAGGGCATCGACGTGCGCAAGGTGAACAGCCAGGCGCTGGACGGTGTCGGCGGTTCGGTGCGCCACCAGGGCGTAGCCGCGCGCTATGCCGCCGCTCGCACCTACAGCGAGAACGAGCTGGAAGGCCTGGTCACCGCAGCCGAGGGCAAGGCCCTGCTGCTGGTGCTGGACGAGGTGCAGGACCCGCACAACCTGGGCGCCTGCCTGCGCTCGGCCGCTGCCGCCGGTGCGACCGCCGTGATCATCCCCAAGGACAAGTCGGCCACGGTCAATGCCACCGTGCGCAAGACCTCGGCCGGTGCCGCCGATCTGATCCCGGTGGTGGCGGTGACCAACCTGTCGCGCTGCCTGAAGGACCTGCAGAAGCAGGGCGTGTGGATCTACGGCCTGGCCGGCGAAGCCACCGCCTCGCTGTACCAGCTGGACCTGAAGGGCAACATCGCGCTGGTGCTGGGCGGTGAAGCCGATGGCCTGCGCCGCCTGACCCGCGAGAACTGCGATGGCCTGGTCAAGATCCCGATGCCGGGCGAGATCGAGAGCCTGAACGTCTCCGTCGCTGCCGGCGTCAGCCTGTTCGAGGCCGTGCGCCAGCGCGGTTGATCGGCAGCAGCGGCTGTGTCGACCAAGGTCGACTCCCACCAGGTAGTCGCCAACCTTGGTTGGCGCTCTTGCCGCCTCACCCCGCGCTGCCGCCCAGTGCCTTGAACAAGGTCACGTCGTTGTTCAGCTGGCCCTGGCGCACGCGCGCCAGCGACAGCTCGGCATCGCGCCGGGTCTGCTGCGCTTCCAGCCAGGTGCGCAGGTCGGTGGCACCCACGCGGTAGCGCACTTCCTGCGCCCGTTCCACTTCCACCGCTTCGTCGTACGAAGCCTGCGAGGCCGCCACCTGGCGCGCCAGCTGCTCGCGTGCCGACAGCGCGTTGTCCACTTCCGAGAGCGCGGTATACAGCGTCTTGCGGAAATTGGTCGCGGCGATCTGGTAGGCGGTGCCGGCGATATCGGTATCCAGCTGCGCGCGCTGCAGGTTGAGGAACGGAAGCGACAGGCCGGCGCCCAGCGTGGCCACCGGGTTGCGCAGCACGTCACCCAGCGACGTTGCACTGGAGCCGAGGCTGCCGGTCAGGCTCAGCGCCGGGTAGTACTGGGTGGCGGTCACCTTGATGGTCTTCAGGCTGTTGCGCAGGCGCAGTTCGGCCGCGCGCAGGTCGGGACGGCGACCGAGCAGGTCGGTCGGCAGGCCCTCCGCGATGCTGGGGCTGCGTGCGCCGAGCAGGTCCTGCGGTTCGTCCTGCTGCGGCCAGGGCGTGCCGTCCAGCAGCACGGTCAGTGCATTGCGTGCCTCCACCCGCTGCTGTTCCAGCGCACTCTGCGAGGAACGCTGCGACTGCAGGTTCTGCAGTGCCTGGCGTACTTCCAGGCGCGATACCGCACCGGCGTCGAAGCGGGCCTGGACCAGTTCGCGGGTACGTTCCAGCCGCTCCAGGTTGGCCTGGCCGGTGGCGATGGATTGGTTGAGATAGGCCAGGTTCCAGTATTGGTTGATGGTGTCGCTGATCACCAGCAGCGCGGTGTTCTGCCGGTCTTCCTCGCTGGCCTCGGCTTCCCAGCGGGCGATGTCGCGCTGGGTGCGCAGGCGGCCCCACAGGTCCACTTCCCAGCCCAGCGAGACGCCGGTGGAATAGCTGCGGCGCCAGTCGTCGGCCTGGTCGGTGGCGCGGCTGGCGCTACCACTCACACCTGAAGACGAAGGCTGCGGCCACAACGCGTTGCTGGCCAGGCCGGCCTGCAGGCGCGAACGCTGCACGGCCAGGCCAGCGGCGGCAAGATCGCTGTTGGCGGCCAGCGCCTGCGCCACCAGACGGTCGAGACGTTCATCGCCGAAACCGGTCCACCAGGTGTCCTGGCGGATGTCGCGGCCCGGAGTATCCAGGCCGCTGCGCGGATCGTCGGCGGGCGCATTGAGGGTGGCGTCGCCACGACCGTAAGTCGCCGCCACGTCGGGGGCCTGCACCGGATAGCGGCCCATCGATGCGCAGCCGGACAGGGCGAGCAGTACAGCGCCCGCCAGCAGCAGGCGCGAGGGGGCAGGGAAGGGCAGTCGGGTCATCATCTTCATTCGCGGGCCAGGGCCTCCACCGGGTCGAGCTGCGCGGCGTTACGCGCGGGCAGGAAGCCGAACGCCACGCCGATCAGGGTCGAGCAGGCAAAGGCGGCGACGATCGAGGCGGTGGAGAACAGCACCTGGAAGTCGCTGGCGAAGCGGCCGATCATCGAGCCCAGCAGCAGGGCCAGGCCGATGCCGAGCACGCCGCCGAGCAGGCACACCAGCACTGCTTCGATCAGGAACTGCTGGCGGATATCACTCTGCCGTGCACCGACGGCCATGCGCACGCCGATCTCACGGGTACGCTCGGTCACCGACACCAGCATGATGTTCATCACACCGATACCACCGACCAGCAGTGCGATGGCGGCGATGGCGCCGATCAGCAGGGTCATCGTGCGCGTGGTCTGCTCGATGGTCTGGCGGATTTCGGCGCTGTTGCTGAGGAAGAAGTCCTCGGTGCCATGGCGCATGGTCAATAGTCGGGTGATCGCTTCCTGTGCGGCATCCATCGGCGTGGCGTCGTCCACGCGCACGGTGATGCTGGACACGTGGCTCTGGCCGAGCATGCGCGACATCACCGTGGTGTACGGCAGCCACACGCTCAGGCTGGTGCTGCCGCCGAACCCGAAGCTCTGGCGCTTGGCCACGCCGACCACGCGCGCCGGCACGTTGCCCAGCAGGATCACCTGGCCGATCGGATCGACATCGGGGAAGAACTGGGTCTGGGTGTTCTCGTCGATCACCGCCACCTGGCCGAGGCCCTTCACTGCATCGGCATCGAAGAAGCTGCCGCTGAGCAGGGTCACGCCCTTGACCCGGAAGAACTGCTCGCCAACGCCGCTGACCTGGGCGGTGGAGGACTGGTTGCGGTAACGCGCGGTGACCGAGGTCGATACGCTGGGCGTGGAGCTGTCGACGTAGCTCTGCCGGGCCAGAGCATCGGCATCACTGGCCTTGAGCGTCTGCACGCGGGCCGAGCGCATGTCGCCGAACCCGCGGCCGGGGTAGACGTCGATGGTATTGGTACCCAGCGCACTGATGTTCTGCAGGATCTGCTGCTGCGAGCCGTTGCCCAGCGCCACCACCGAGACCACCGAGGCGATGCCGATGATGATGCCGAGCATGGTCAGGAAGGTGCGCAGCCGATGTGCATTCATCGCCAGCAACGCCATGCGGAATGCTTCGGTGAAGCGGTCGCGCGCGGCCCGCCAGCTGTTGCCGCGGGCGACGCCGGTGCTGGCCTCGCGCTGCGCGCGGTAGGTCGGTGCATTCGGGTTGGCGCGGTCGGCGATGATCTCGCCGTCGCGGATCTCGATGATGCGCTGCGCGTGTTCGGCCACGCTCATGTCGTGGGTGACGATGATGATGGTGTGGCCTTCGGCGTGCAGCTCGCCGAGGATCGCCATCACTTCCTCGCCGGATTTCGTGTCGAGCGCGCCGGTCGGTTCGTCGGCCAGGATCACCTCGCCGCCGTTCATCAGGGCACGGGCGATCGACACGCGCTGCTGCTGGCCGCCGGACAGCTGGCCCGGCTTGTGGTGCATGCGATCGCTCAGGCCCAGCCGCTGCAGCAGCTGTTCGGCACGCGCGTTGCGCACCGGGCCGGGGCTGCCGGCGTACACCGCCGGCACTTCCACGTTGCCGCGCGCATCGAGGTCGCCCAGCAGGTGGTAGCGCTGGAAGATGAAGCCGAAATGCTCGCGACGCAGTTCGGCCAGCTCGTCCGGCTCCATCTTCCCGGTTTCGCGGCCGGCCACCTGGTAGCTGCCACGGGTGGGACGATCGAGGCAGCCGAGGATGTTCATCAGCGTTGACTTGCCTGAGCCGGACTGGCCGACGATGGCCACCATCTCACCGGCGTGGATGTCGAGGTTGACGTCACGCAGCACGGCGATCACATCGTCGCCGGCCGGGAATTCGCGTCGCAGGTCACGCAGGCGCAGCAGCGGCGCCGTCGTGCTCATCGGCGCCCCATGCCCGGGCCGCCGACCCGCATCTGCATGCCGCCGCGGTTGCCGCCGCCGGCGCTGGCACCGGCCGCACCGGCTTCGCCGACCACTACGCGCTCGCCTTCCTTCAGTCCCGACAGGATCTCGGCCGAGGCGCCGTTGTTGATGCCCACGGTAACCTTGCGCGGCTGCGGCTGGCCCTTGTCGTCCAGCACCCGCACCATGCGCTCGTCGCCACGGCGCTTCGGCCCCAGTGCCACCGCCGGCACCATCAGCACGCCCTTGGCCTGCTTCAGCAGTACCGAGACCTGCGCGGTCATGTCGATGCGCAGGGTGCCATCCGGATTCTCCACGTCGAACAACGCGTTGTAGTAGACCGCGCTGCTGGAACTGGAACTGGACGAACTGCTGGAACTGGACGAACTCTCGTTGGCGATCGAGGCCGGCGCCGGATTGATCTGGCGCAGCGTGGCGTGGTACTTGCGGTCCGGATCGCCCAGCGTGGTGAAGTACACCGGCATGCCGGCCTTGATCTTGACCACGTCGGCTTCGGAGATCTCGGCATTGACCGTGACCACGTCCAGCCGTGCCAGCATGACGATGGTCGGTGCGGTCTGGTTGGCGTTCACGGTGCGACCTTCCTCGGCCACCACCGCCACCACGGTGCCGTCCATCGGCGCGGTAATGCGGGTGTAGGCCAGGTTGGCGCGGGCGGTGCCCAGCTCGGTTTCGCGGCCCTTGATCTGCGCCTCGTAGGACTGCAGCTGGGCACGGGCGGTCTTCAGCTGCGCTTCGGCGGCATCGTATTCCTGGCGTGAGGTGGCCTCGGCCGCCAGCATCTGCTGCTGGCGCGCGAATTCCAGTTCGGCCTGGCGCAGGGTGGCCTGCTGCACGGCGCGCTGGGCGGTGACCTGGTCCAGCGAGGCCTGCGCATTGAGCACCTGGTTCTGCTGGGTGGTGGCGTCGATCTCGGCGATCAGGTCGCCTTCCTTCACGGTGTCGCCCAGCTGCACCTTCAGCGATTTGATCTGGCCCGAGGCCTGCGCACCGACGCTGACCAGCTTGTAGGCGTCGATCACGCCGGTGGCGTCCACCGTCTGCTCGATGTCACCGCGGCTGACCGGCGAGGTGGCCACCGCCGGGGCGGCGGGCTTGCGCAGCAGCCACCAGGCGGCCGCAGCGACGATCAGGGCAAGCAGGGCGATCAGTATCAGGCGACTCCGGCGGGTCGCAGGCAGCAGGCGGAACGTCACGTCGTGGCTTCACTCTCGGGGCCGCGGTGGCGGCATTGGTGGGCATTGTGAAGACCGGGCGATGGGCGGCTCAATCCTCGGGGTATGTCTCTATGTAACACTGTCGGTGAATACGCGTAACCACAGGTATCCCGCCCATGGCTGGATACACTGGTACGCATTGCCCCGGATGCGGTTCAGCTGCCGACACGGGATGATCGCGACATGGAGACTGAAAACACGATGCATCGACTGCTGATCGTCGACGACGACAACGACATCCGCACCCTGCTGGCCGAACAGCTCGGCCGGGCCGGCTACCAGGTGAGCACGGCCGCAGACGGCACCGCCATGCGCCAGCTGCTGGACCGCGAACACGTGGACCTGATCGTGCTCGACCTCAACCTGCCGCGCGAGGATGGCCTGACCCTGTGCCGCGACCTGCGCGCGCGCTCGAACACACCGGTGATCATGCTGACCGCGCGTGCCGAGCCGATCGACCGCGTGCTGGGCCTGGAAATGGGCGCCGACGACTACCTGGCCAAGCCGTTCGAACCGCGCGAGCTGCTGGCACGCATCCGCAACGTGCTGCGCCGGACCGAGGCGCTGCCGGCGAACCTGGAGCCGCTGGCGGTGCGCCGTGCGCGCTTCTCGCGCTGGGTGTTCGATCTGGAGCATCGCCACCTGGTGGACCCGGACGATCGCGTGGTGGTGCTGTCCGGCGCCGAGTTCCGCCTGCTGCGGGTGTTCATCGCCCACGCCAACAAGGTGCTGTCGCGCGAGCAGCTGGTCGCGCTCAGCAGCGGCCGCAACTACGAGGCACAGGACCGCGCCATTGATCTGCAGGTCAGCCGGCTGCGCAACAAGCTGGGCGACGACGGTGGCCCGGACGGACTGATCAAGACCGTGCGCAACGAAGGCTATGTACTGGCCTCCTCGGTGAACCTGGAATAAGCCGCGATGAAGCGCCTGCGCCATTTCCTGTCCTCGATGGTCGGGCGGTTGTTCGTGATCCTGCTGCTGGGCATGAGCGTGGCCGCGATTGGCGCGACCATGCTGGCCACTTCCAAGCGCCAGCAGGAGTTCGAGCGGCAGAACCTGAACCGCATCGCCGACCGCCTCCAGGGCTACGTCAACCTGCTCGACGGCAACCCCGAACTGCGCGAGCGCCTGCTCGAAATCGGTGGGCCGAGCGTGCGTGCGCTGCAACCCGGCGCACGCCTGGGGCGGGCCGATACCGCGTTGATGGAAGTGCTCGATGACCGGCCCGGCCCGGTCGCACGCGCGCATGTGCACTTCGCTTCGTTCCGCTCCTGCATTCCCAAGCTGCAGGACCTGCTGCCCCCGCCGCCACCGGGGCATCGCAAGCATCCGCGCGAACGTGATCCGGCGTTCATCCCGCCCAAGTGCCGTGCGGTCGACGTGACCCTCAACGACGGCACGCTGCTCAAGCTGGCGCTGGATTCGCCGGCGGTGGCACACAACGGCATCCTCGCCGTGGACCCGTGGTTCCTGACCCTGCTGGTGCTGGCGATCGCGGTGCTGGCCTATATCGTCGCGCGCATGGCCAGCGCGCCGCTGCAGGAACTGGCGGCAGCCGCCGAAGACCTGGGCGACGACCTGCAGCGCGATCCACTGCCGCTGCGCGGCCCGCGCGAAGTGCAGCGCGCCGCCGAAGCCTTCAACGCCATGCAGCATCGCCTGCAGCGGCACCTGGCCGAGCGAACGCAGATGCTGGCGGCGATCACCCATGACCTGCAGACCCCGCTGACCCGGCTGCGCCTGCGCCTGGAGAATGTCAGCGACGAGGTGCTGCGCGAGCGCCTGATCGGCGATCTGGCCGCGATGCAGGCGTTGGTGCGCGAAGGCCTGGAGCTGGCGCGCAGCGCTGAGAGCGCCGAGCAGCGCGCCGCACTGGACCTGGATTCGCTGCTGGAGAGCATCGTTGAAGACACGGCCGAGGGCGGCGGGGATGTCGTCTTTGAAGGTGGCAGCGGAGCGGTGTTGATGTTGCGTCCGCTGGCCATGCATCGCCTGTTTTCCAACCTGGTGGACAACGCGGTGATGTATGCCTACCGGGTGCGGGTACGGGTCGAGCGTAGTGGTGGCGCGATCACCGTGGTGGTGGCCGATGACGGCCCGGGCCTGGCCGAGGATCAGCTGGAAGCCGTGTTCGACCCGTTCGTGCGGGTGGAAACCTCGCGGTCGCGCGAAACCGGCGGCGCCGGTCTGGGCCTGACCATCGCCCGCGCCCTGGCTGAGAAAGACGGGGCGCGGCTGTGGCTGCGCAACCGCGTCGAAGGTGGGCTGGAGGCGGTAGTGCAGTGGCCGGCCAGTGCACAGGTGACGCCGCCGGGCCGCGCGGGCTGAGCCTTCGCGGCTGGCGATGGTGACGCCCTGGGCCGGGTTTGGCCTATCATCTGCGCATCTTCCCAGTTCCCCCCCGATGAGCCAGCCCGTTCCCGCCGGCATGCCGTCCCGCGCTGCCCGGCAGTTCCCGCATGCTGCCAGGCCCGGCAGCCCTGCCTGGCCGCCGCCGTTGCACTGATGGCCGGACAGGGGGACATCGGGCGCTGGGTGGAGCGCTGCGGATCAGATATCGGTCGATGGCTGCGACAGGGCCTGCTGTGGCTGCTGCTGGCCCTTGCACTGCCGGTGGCAGCGCAGGAGGGGGCTCCGCCACTGCGCGACTACGCCATTGATGTATGGACGTCGCGCAACGGCCTGCCGCACAACTCGCTGCGCGACATCGCGCAGACCCCCGAAGGCCACCTCTGGTTCGCCACCTGGGAAGGCCTGGTGCGTTACAACGGGCTGGATTTCACCGTGTTCGACCGCAGTACCCGCCCGGGCCTGCGCGACAACGGCATCGGCGCGCTGTTCGTCGACCGCCAGGGTGGGCTGTGGATCAGTGATTCGCGGGGCAATGTCAGCCATCGCGGCAACGATGGCCAGTGGCGTGTCTGGGAGCACCAGGCCGATACCCCGCAGGTCCTGATCCAGTCCATGCAGATGGACAGCCAGGGCCGCCTGTGGCTGCTGTATGAAGGCAAGGGCATCGGCTATCTGACGCCGGACACCGGCATCGTCTACCACGCTCCGGCCGCCGACCTGCCGATGGCGATGAGCTTCACCAAGCTGGTGGTCGATGCGCAGGACCGGGTCTGGGCCGGCACGTTGGATGGACTGGTGCTGCGCGACAACGACGGGGTGCTCAAGCGGGCGCCCGCGGCGTGGGGGCTGGGCGCCGGCAGTGGCCTGTCGTGGCCGTACCGCGCTCCGGATGGCGCGCTGTGGATCGTCGCCGGCGAGCGCCTGTACCGGGTGGAGGATGATCAGCTGGTGCTGATGCACCGCCTGCCGGGGCAGCTGCACCTGACCTCGATGCTGCAGGATCGCCATGGCGACCTGTGGCTGGGCACCGAGAACCAGGGCCTGCTGCGGATCTCAGCGCATGGCCTGGAGCGACTGCCGGCGGGCCTGAACCTGCCGGGTGGGCGCGTGGTCAGCCTGCGCGAGGATGCCGAGGGCAGCATCTGGGTGGGTGCCAACGGTGGCCTGTACCGCCTGCGCGAAACACTGTTCAGCAGCTACACCGAGCGCGATGGCCTCAGTGGCGACTATGTGCGCACCGTGTTCGAGGACCGCGAACGCCAGCTGTGGGTCGGCAGTGCCAGCGGCCTCGACCTGCAGGCTGCTGATGGCCGCTTCCGCGCGATGCCGCTGCACAACCGCGGCGGCAAGGCACCTTCGGTGCTCAGCCTGGCGCAGGGCCCGGACGGTGACCTGTGGGTCGGAACGTTCGGTGATGGCGTCTACCGTCTTGGCCCCGATGGCCGGCTGCGGCACAACTATGCCGCCGCCGATGGCATGCCGGGCGGCAACATCCGCGCGATCAGCGTGGACCCGCAGGGTGTGGTCTGGGCCGGCACCCAGAAGGGCGTGGTCCGCATCGACGGCGACCGCGTGCAGGTATCAAGCGTTGCGGGTATGCCCAGCGGCCTGATCACCGCGCTTGAGCACGATCACCAGGGCAACCTGTGGATCGGCACCATCGAGGGCATCCGCGTACTGCGCGGCGATCACGTGCAGTCGATCGACCTCGCGCCGATGGGCGGTGGCCGCAGCGTGTTCGGCTTCCATCAGCTGGGTGACGCGATGTGGATCAGCAGCGACCGTGGCCTGTACCGCTGGCGCAACGGCACGCTGGCACGGGTGGGGCTGGAGCAGGGCATGCCGGTGGATGCGGTGTTCCAACTGGTGCCGGATCGCCTTGGCAACGTGTGGATCAGCAGCAACCGCGGCGTGCTGCGCACCGACATGGCCACGCTCAATGCGGTTGCCGACGGGCGCGCACCCCGGGTGGTGGTGGAGCGCTACAACGAGATTGACGGCATGGCCAACGCGCAGGCCAACGGCAGCTCCGGGCCATCGGCGATCCTGCGCCAGGACGGCACGTTCTGGGTGGTCACCGCCGGAGGCCTGAGCACCGTCGATCCGCAACGCCTGCAGCGTTTCCGCGAGCGTCTTTCACCGCCGGCAGCGATTGAAAGCGTGCAGGTGGATGGCGCACCGGTGCATTGGGAAGGCCCGGACCGCAACTACATTCCCGGCGGCCGCCGCTTGGCGGTGAGTTATGTCGGCCTGAGCTACCTGATGTCTGACCGGATCCGCTACCGCACGCGGTTGGACGGCCTGGATACGGGGTGGGTCGAACGCGGCCCGCAGCGCAGCGTGGAGTTCGTCGGCCTGCCGCCGGGCGACTACACCCTGCACGTGGCCGCTGCCCATCCGAGTGGCAGCTGGGGCCAGCAGGAAGCGGTATGGAGCTTCACCGTGGAGCCGTTCTGGTGGCAGCGACGCAGCGTACAGGTGCTGGGTGGCATGTTGCTGCTGGCCGGGCTGGTGGCGCTGTACCGGCTGCTGCTGCAGCAGCTGAAGGCCAGCAACCTGCGCCTGGCACGGCGCGTGGACGAGGCGACCTTCGACCTGCAGGCCAAGACCGTGCACCTGCAGGCGCTGAACCAGGAAAAGACCGAGCTGGCCGAACGGTTGGCGCGGCAGGCCGAGGCATTCGAACGGCAGGCCCGCGAGGATGCACTGACTGGCCTGGCCAACCGCCGTGCTTTCGATGAAACGCTGGCGCGTGACTTCGCGCGTTCGCAGCGCAGCGGTCATCCGCTGTGCCTGGTGGTGCTGGATATCGACCACTTCAAGGACGTCAACGACCGCCACAGCCACAGCATCGGCGATGCCGTGCTGGTGCAGGTGGCGCGGTTGATCGCCGCCGCCAGCCGCGACTCGGACCTGCCGGCGCGGACCGGCGGCGAAGAGTTCGCGCTGCTGCTCAACGACACCCGCCTGGAGGAAGCCGCACAGCTGTGCGCGCGCCTGCGCGGCCTGTTCCACGACCATCCCGACTGGGCCGGGGTGGACGGACTGCGCGTGACCTTCAGCGCGGGCCTGGTGGAACTGGATGCCGACGACCGCACCCCGGCACTGCTGTACCAGCGCGCAGATCGCGCGTTGTACCGCGCCAAGAGCGACGGCCGCGATCGTACGAGTATTGGTTGATCGCATCCACGCATGGCGTGGATCTACCGTCCGGTGAGTGGTGGGTGCGGACCGTTGGTCCGCACTGCGTGGATGCGGTTGCGCCGTTGGCTGGCTTACCGCGGCCAGGCGTTGGCGATGGTGCAGAACAACCGCGCGGTCTGCTCGGTGTCATACACCGCGCTGTGCGCCTCGTTGGCATCCCAGCCCAGCCCGGCGGCGGTGGCCGCACGCGCCAGCACGGTCTGACCGTAGGCGATGCCGGCCAGGGTCACCGTGTCGAACACGCTGAACGGATGGAACGGGTTGCGCTTGTGCCCGGTCCGCGCCACCGCTGCATTGACGAAGCCGAGGTCGAAATGCGCGTTGTGGCCGACCAGGATCGCGCGCTGGCAGCCGTACTTCTTCATGGCCGCGCGTACCGGGGTGAAGATGTGGTCCAGCGCCGCCTTCTCTTCCTTGGCCAGCCGGAACGGGTGGTCGAGGATGATGCCGGTCACTTCCAGCGACTTCGGGTCGATCTCCAGGCCCTCGGCCGGCACCACGTGGGCACTGGCGGTCTGGCCGGGGTAGAGCAGGCCGTTCTCGTCCATCTCGATCGGCACCGCGGCGATCTCCAGCAGCGCGTTGCGCTGGCTGTCGAAGCCGCCGGTTTCCACGTCCACCACCACCGGCAGGAAGCCGCGGAAGCGTTGTGACATCGCGCGCTGCGCCTGGGGGACTGCGGAATCGGGAGCGGCGGCAGGTGCGGGGGTGGGGTCAGTCATGCGTGAATTCTAGCAGAGCGACCCTGAGCGCCCGGCCAGCCCTCGGTGCATGCGTTCCCTGCGCGGGCGTGTGTCGACCAAGGTCGACACCTACCGGGACACCGCGCGCTCAGGATTCCGGTAGGTGCCAACCCTGGTTGGCACACGGTGCGCCGACCAGGTTTGGCGATTACCGGACTGCTGGCCGTGCAGGCGTGGCCGAGGGAGACCACCGCGCCAACCACGCATCCACGCTCAGCCTGCCGGCGCCGGTGAAGATCAGCGGCAGCAGCATCGCCATGAACAGTACTGGCAGCTTGAAGTTGCCGAAGCCCTGGTCAGTGATCGCGTAGCCCATGGCCAGGTCGGCCAGCGAGTTCCACTCCATCGGCCAATGCACCGCATAGGTGGCCACTACGGTCAGCACCAGCAGGCTGGCGGCGGCAAACCGGGTGCCGAAGCCAACCAGCAGGCAGGCCGCGCCAATCAGCTCGAACCAGGTGGCAAGCTGCCAGTTCAGGGTGGCCGGCAGCTGGTCGAACGGGAACGGGAAAGCGTCCTGCAGGTCGGCGAACCAGTTCTGGCCGCGCAGCTTTTCGCGGCCGGATTCGAAGTATTCCCAGGCCAGCAGCAGGCGCAGGCCAAGCGGCGCCAACCAGGGGGCGAGACGGTCCAGCTGGCCGCGCGCGGCGGCCAGGGTCGGAAGGTTCATCGGTGGTTCTCCGGGGGGAAGGGGCGTCAGCCAGGGACTGTGAGCGGGCCGATCACGCCGGCCTGCAGGAACTGCTGCAGCAGTGCAGCACCGGGTTCGGCCAGCGCCTCCTCAGCCAGGCCGTGCGCGGCGGCCAATTGCCGCAGATAGGTATGTCCATCGAGGCCGGGTTGTTCGCCGATGCTGGACAGCAGGTATACCGCCAGCGGGCTGAGTGCGGCGAAGCGCACTTCGCCGTCAGCCTCACGGCGCACCAGCAGGCCGGTCGGTTCGGCTGGCGGGTGCATTGGTGCATCCTCGGCACCCAGCCGGTGCACCGGCCACTGGTACAGCAGCGGCCACGCCAGCGGCGAGCGCTGCAGTGGTACCTGCAGCGGATCGATGTTGCCCGGCGCCGGCAGCGGCTCGGCAGGAAGCTGGTACAGCGCGGTTTCCACCCACTCGTAGTGGGCCAGCTCGGGCAACGCCGGGTGCGGCAGCTGCGGCTGTGCCTGCAGCCACTGCACGAATTCGGCGGCCAGTTCGGTGAACAGCGGCGTCTGGCAGCGATGGGTGGCGAAGTAGTGGCGCACCAGGTCGCTCCAGGCCGGTTCGCCGAGCAGGCGCACGCAGACCGGGAAGCCGTTGCTCAACAGGCCCAGCAGGTTGTTGAACAGCAGCCGCTGGTACACCGCGACCCGGCGTGGTTCCAGCCCAGCGGGTGCGGCCACCGCCTGCGGATCGCGCAGGTGTGCGGTGAACGCATGCTGCTGTGCGCGCAGAGTGTGGGAGGTATCAGCCATGGGCGATACCGGCATGGCTGGACTGCAGGCGGCGGATGGTCTGCAGTTCGCCCTGCAGCTCGGCGTAGGGGGGGAAGTTGAAATCGCGTTCGAGCAGGGTGGGGCGTGGGCCGATGCGCGCGTAGGTACGCGCCAGCAGCTCCCAGACCGGGTCGATCACCGCGCTGCCATGGGTGTCGATCTTCAGGTCCGGTGCCTCGTCCAGGTGCCCGGCCACGTGCAGGCAGACGATGCGCTCTGCGGGCAGCCCGGCAATGAAGCTGTCGGCATCGTAGCCGTGGTTGCAGGCGTTGACGTAGACATTGTTGACGTCCAGCAGCAGATCGCAGTCGGCTTCGGCAAGCACCGCATTGGTGAAGGCCAGTTCGTCCATCGCCGGTTCCGGCGCCAGGTAGTAGGACACGTTCTCCACTGCGATGCGGCGACCCAGCAGGTCCTGCACATGGGTGATGCGTGCGGCGGTATGGCGCACGGCTTCGTCGGTGAACGGAATCGGCAGCAGGTCGTACAGGTGGCCGTCGTCGCTGCAGTAGCTCAGGTGCTCGCTGTACAGCGGCACGCGGTGTTTTTCCAGGAACTGGCCGACCTGTTCCAGCAGCTGCGTATCCAGTGGCGCGCTGCCGCCCAGCGACAACGACAGGCCGTGGCAGCTCAACGGATGGCGCTGCGCCAGTTCGGCCAGTGCATCCCCGGCGGGACCACCGACATGGATCCAGTTCTCCGGCGCGCATTCGAGGAAGTCGAAGTCACCGGCAGGCGCATCGCGCAGATCCTGCAGCAGCGCCCGGCGCAGCCCCAACCCAGCGGCCGCCGCACGAAGCGGCGACCGCAGGTGGACGGCGCTGGCGCGGACGTCAGTGCTTGGCACCGCACTTGCCTTCGCCGCACTTGCCCTCGGCCGACTTCTTGTCGCCGCTCTTGGCCTTGGCGCCTGCCGCAGCACCGGCGGCCTTGCCCTTGTCGGCGCCGCACTTGCCTTCGGCACTCTTGCCGTCGGCACCACATTTGCCTTCGGCGTGCTTGGTCGCGTCCGCGGCCATCTTGGTGTCCGCTGCCTTGGCATCGGTGCTGGCCTTGGCGGCCTGACCAGCGACCAGATAGCCCTGGGCCAGGTCGCTCATGCTCAGGGCCGAGGCACTGGCGGTCATGCCCAGGCCGGCGGCCAGGGCGGTAGCAGTCAGCAGGGACAGGGTCTTGTTGGAACTGCTCATCGGTGGTGCTCCTGGGTGGTGTGGGCAGATGCCCGGGTAGCCGGCAGGGATGCCGGTGGAAGCGATGGTGCAGCGATCCTACTCAACGAATCCTCGCCAAGACCTCAAATTTTCGTGAGGTTTGTTACAGAAGGGGAGACCAGCGGCCTGGTAGGCCACGCCATGCGTGAATGAACTGCCGGAACGCCCAAAACAAAAAGGCCGCTGTCACCAGGACAGCGGCCACCTTGGAGTCAACTCCGGTGTTGCAGTGCAGCGTCAGGGCTGGCCGGTGCTGGAGGTTTCGTCGCGTTTTTCACGCGGCGGCAGCGGCTGCTCACCGTGCACCAGGAACCACACGTTCTCGGCGATGTTGGTGGCGTGGTCGCCCACGCGCTCCAGGTTCTTGGCCATGAACAGCAGGTGCGTGCACGGGGTGATGTTGCGAGGGTCTTCCATCATGTAGGTCAGCAGCTCGCGGAACAGCGCGGTGTACTGCGCGTCCAGGCGGGCGTCGTCCTCGCGCAGGGCCAGTGCCGCGTCGGCATCGTTGTCGCGGTAGGCGGCAATGGCGCGGCGCACCTGCTGCGCGGCCAGGCGACCCAGCGCCCGCAGGCCCTGGATCTGTGGCAGCGGCGGCACCTTGCCCAGCGCGATCGAACGCTTGGCAACGTTGGCCGCATAGTCGCCGATGCGCTCGATGTCGGCCGGGATGCGCAGGCCGGCCAGGATCTCGCGCAGGTCGCGCGCCATCGGCCCACGCAGCGCCAGGCGCATCACGTCATGGCTGATCTGCTGCTCCAGCGCATCGATCGCTTCGTCGTTGGCGATGATGCGATGGGCGGCGTTCTCGTCGCGCTTCTCGATCACGTCCATCGCCGCTTCGAGCTGAGCGACGGCCATCTCGCCCATGCGCACGATTTCGGCCACCAGCCGCTGCTGTTCTTCGTCGTAGCTCTTGACGATGTGGTCGTTGGGAAGATTCATGGTCTGCAATCCGGGTAGAGCCAGGCCATGCCTGGCTGACGTGATTTGTAGAGTCGAGCCATGCTCGACTGACATTGTCTGTCTGTCGACTGACGTTTCAGCCGAAGCGACCGGTGATGTAATCCTCGGTCTGCCGCTGCGACGGCTGCGAGAAGATCACTTCGGTGCGGTCGTGCTCGATCAGGTCGCCCAGGTACATGAAGGCGGTGTAGTCGGACACGCGCGCGGCCTGCTGCATGTTGTGGGTGACGATGACGATGGTGTACTCGTGCTTGAGCTCTTCCACCAGCTGCTCGATGCGGCTGGTCGAGATCGGATCCAGCGCCGAGGTCGGCTCGTCCAGCAGCAGCACCGACGGGCGCAGGGCCACGGCACGGGCGATGCACAGGCGCTGCTGCTGGCCACCGGACAGGCCCAGTGCGCTCTGCCCCAGCTTGTCCTTCACTTCGTCCCACAGTGCGCCCTGGCGCAGTGCCTGCTCGACGCGGTCGGCCATGTCGGCCTTGCTCAGCTTCTCGTGGTGGCGGATGCCGTAGGCCACGTTCTCGAAGATGGTCATCGGGAACGGCACCGGCTTCTGGAACACCATGCCGACCTTGCTGCGCAGGCGGTTCATCGGGTACTTCGGCGACAGGATGTTCTCGCCGTCCAGCAGCACTTCACCACGCGCCTCCAGCTTCGGGTACAGCGCGTAGATGCGGTTGAAGATGCGCAGCAGGGTCGACTTGCCGCAGCCGGAGGGGCCAATCAGCGCGGTCACGCGCTTTTCCGGGATCTCCAGGTTGATGCCCTTCAGGGCATGGAACTTGTCGTAGTAGAAGTCCAGTCCACGCGCAGCCAGCTTCACCGGCGACGGCGTGTGCAGGCTCTCGTGCGAGGACGGCACGGCGATGCGCTGCATCGGCACGGCGTTGGAAAGGTCGTTCATGGCGTTATCCACGGAAAGGTCAGTCATGGGAGATACGGTTGCGCAGCAGGATGCCGCGGGCGGCAAGGCTGACCAGCAACACGAAGACAGTCAGCACCAGGGCACCGGCCCAGGCCAGCACCTGCCAGGATTCATACGGGCTGCCGGCGAACTGGTTCATCACCACCGGCACCGAGGCCATCGGCTGGAAGATGTTGTTGTTCCAGTACTGGTTGCCGAAGGCAGTGAACAGCAGCGGTGCGGTCTCGCCGGAGATGCGGGCCAGCGCCAGCAGGATGCCGGTGATGATGCCGGCCGACGCACTGCGGTACAGCACCTGCACGATCACCTTCCACTGCGGGATGCCCAGCGACAGGGCCGCTTCGCGCATCTGCGAGGGCACCAGGCGCAGCATTTCGTCGGTGGTGCGAACCACCACCGGCAGCACGATGAAGGCCAGCGACAGCGCACCGGCGAACGCCGAGAAGTTGCCGCCGGTCTGCATCACGTACAGCGTGTAGACGAACAGGCCAAGCACGATGGACGGCGCCGACAGTAGGATGTCGTTGACGAAACGGACCACGGTGCCGGCCTTGCGGGCGTTGCCGTACTCGGCCAGCCAGGTGCCGGCAAGCACGCCCAGCGGGGTGCCGATGCCGATCGCCAGCGCACACATCACGGCACTGCCGAAGAAGGCGTTGGCGAGACCGCCTTCCTGCATCGGCGGCGGCGTCATCTTGGTGAACAGATCCCAGTTGATGCCGGCCAGGCCCTTGGAGGCCAGGGTGAACAGGATCCAGCCCAGGAAGAACAGGCCGAACAGGGCGGTGGCGCAGGAGGCGGTGATCGCAACGACATTGCCGATGCGACGGCGCAGGTACAGCGAATCAGCGGTGGTGGACATCAGTTGCCCTCCTTGCGGGACAGGCGCATCAGCATCAGGCGGGCGATGGCCAGCACCACGAAGGTGACGATGAAGAGGACGAAGCCGAGCAGCAGCAGGGCCGAGCGATAGGTTTCAGTGGCTTCGCCGAAATCGTTGGCGATCAGCGCGGCGATGGTGGTGCCCGGTTCCAGCAGCGACGGCGACAGGCGAACGCTGTTGCCGATCACGAAGGCCACCGCCATCGTCTCGCCCAGGGCGCGGCCGAGGCCGAGGAAGATGCCGCCGATCACTGCCGAGCGGGTGTAGGGCAGCACGATGTCCCAGCTCACTTCCCACTTGGTGGAGCCCAGCGCGTAGGCCGATTCCTTCAGGCGGGTCGGCACGGTCAGGAACACTTCGCGCATCACCGAGGAGATGAACGGAATGACCATGATGGCCAGCACGAAACCGGCGGTGAGCATGCCGATGCCCAGCGGCGGGCCCTGGAACAGCGGGCCGATGATCGGCATCTCGCCCAGGGTTTCGTTGAGGAACGGAGTGACGTACTCGGTCATCACCGGCACCAGCACGAACAGGCCCCACATGCCGTAGATGATCGAAGGAATGCCCGCCAGCAGTTCGATGGCGGTACCGACCGGGCCACGCAGCCAGCGCGGCGCGACTTCGGTGAGGAAGAAGGCGATGCCGAAGCTGACCGGCACGGCGATGACCATCGCGATGAGCGCGGTGACCAGGGTGCCGTAGATCGGAGCGAGGGCGCCGAACTTGTTTTCGACCGGATTCCAGTCGGCGGAGAAGAAGAAGCTCAGGCCCTGCATCTGCAGGGCATGGCGGCCGCCCCACAGCATGGACAGCGCGGCGCAGGCCAGGGCGATCAGGACGAAGATGACGGTGCCGACCAGCACCCACCGGAACAGTTTGTCGTTGCGGGCATCACGCGCATCACGCGTGGACGGGGCGGCTACAGGCTGGGCGATGGCATTCATGGGGACGGCAGGGCCAGGAAGGGGCGGGGCGGCACGGCGTGGAAGAGGCGGTGCCCGCGCGGGGCGGGCACCGTCGTGTCCATCACTTCAGGTCGGTCGCCCAGTAGGCCTCGATCTGCTTGACCAGTTCGGCCGGCAGCGGCACGTAGTGCAGCTCGTTGGCCTGGGCCTGGCCGTTTTCGAAGGCCCACTTGAAGAAGGCCAGGGTGTCCTGGTTGCGCTTGGCATCCTTCGGCTGCTTCTGCATCAGCATGAAGTTGGTGGCAGTGATCGGCCACGCCTGCTCGCCCGGCGCGTTGGTGATGACCAGGTTGAAGTCCTTGGCGCTGGCCCAGTCGGCGCTGGCAGCCGCAGCGGCGAAGGTTTCCGCGCTCGGCTCGACCCAGTTGCCGGCCGCATTCTGCATGGCGGCGTACGGCATGCCGTTCTGCAGCGCGTAGGCCAGTTCGACGTAGCCGATGGAGCCCTTGATCTGCTTCACGTAAGAAGCGACGCCTTCATTGCCCTTGCCACCGACGCCGTCCGGCCACTGCACCGAGGTGCCTTCGCCGACCTTGCTCTTCCACTCCGGGCTGACCTTGGACAGGTAGTTGGAGAAGTTGAAGGTGGTGCCCGAACCGTCCGAACGGTGGACCAGGGTGATCTTGCCGTCCGGCAGCTTCACGCCCGGGTTGGCGGCGACGATGGCCGGGTCGTTCCAGGTCTTGACCTTGCCCAGGAAGATGTCGGCCAGCAGGGCGCCGCTGAGGCGCAGCTTGCCGGTTTCCAGGCCTTCGATGTTGACCACCGGCACCACGCCGCCGATGGCGGACGGGAACTGGGCCAGGCCGGCCTGGGCCAGCTCTTCGCTGCTCAGCGGCTTGTCGGAGGAGCCGAAGTCGACGGTGCCGGCCTTGATCTGGGCGATGCCGCCACCGGAGCCGATCGACTGGTAGTTGATCTTGGCGCCGGTGCTGGTGTTGTAGTCAGCCGACCACTTGGAGACCAGCGGGAAGATGAAGGACGCGCCCGCGCCGGACACTTCGGCGGTCACCTTGGCACCGGCAGCAGCCGGGGCGGCGGCACCGTCGGCAGCCGGCTGCTGCGCGGCCTGCTTGTCGCCACCGCAGGCCGACAGGCCCAGGGCGATGGCCAGGGAAAGGGCGGCAAGGCCGGCCGAGTGCAGTTTCATGGTCACTCCATAGCGGGGAAGAGCCGACGGCGTCGGCGGATGCGGCTATGAAATGATGTTTTTGTTACAGCCGTATTACGACCATGACAGAGGTGTCCTGGATCACGTTCTGACAAGGGTTTCACGGGGTTGGCCACGGTCCGGGAGACCCCCGGAGACCCCGGATCTGCGCACCGATATGACGGCCGGGGCTCTACAAACGCTCTTGCCTTTGCTCCTGCCTTTCATGACCCCACCGCGCCCCCGATGAACTGTCCAGAGTCGGCGCAGGGCCCAGCCCGGGACCGTTCGCGCCATGGATGGCGCGATCGAGCCCCCATGGACGGGTTTACGGCGTGTCCCGGGCTGGGCCCTGCGTCGGCTCCGGCCAGTAGATTGGAAGCGCAGCGCTCTTCACGTCCAACCCCCAAAAACAAGAAGAGCGCGAGATCTCGAGGATCTCGCGCCCGGGGTGGGATCGGCGGGGGAGAGAGGACCCGCCGATCCCGTTCCTGCGGGGGAACGCGCTTGCTTACTTCAGGTTCTGCGTCCAGTAGGTCTCGATCTGGCGGACCAGGCTGTCCGGCAGCGGCACGTAGTCCAGCTGGCGGGCCTGGGCGTCGCCGCTCTTGTAGACCCAGCGGAAGAACTCCTGGGTGGCCTTGCCGTTGGCAGGGTTCTTCGGCTTCTTGTGCACCAGGATGAAGTTGGTGGCGGTGATCGGCCAGGACTCGGCGCCCGGGGCATTGGTCATCACCAGGTAGAAGTCCTTGGCGCTGGCCCAGTCGGCGCTGGCAGCAGCGGCGGCGAACGAGGCGTCGCTCGGCTGCACGAAGCGGCCGGCGGCATTCTTCATCGCGGTGTACGACAGCTTGTTCTGCAGCGCGTAGGACAGTTCGACGTAGCCGATGCCGCCCTTGATCTGCTTCACGTAAGCGGCAACGCCTTCGTTGCCCTTGCCACCGATGCCGGCCGGCCACTGGACCGAGGTGCCTTCACCGACCGAGGTCTTCCACTCCGGGCTGACCTTGGACAGGTAGTTGACGAAGTTGAAGGTGGTGCCCGAACCATCCGAGCGGTGCACGACGGTGATCTTGGCGCTCGGCAGGGTCACGCCCGGGTTCAGCGCGGCGATGGCCGGGTCGTTCCAGGTCTTGATCTTGCCCAGGAAGATGTTGGCCAGCACGGTGCCGTCCAGCTTCAGCGCGCCCGGGGCGATGCCGGCCACGTTCACCACCGGCACCACGCCGCCGATCACCGACGGGAACTGCGCCAGGCCCGCAGCGGCCAGTTCTTCCGGCTTCAGCGGAGCATCGGAGGAGCCGAAATCAACGGTCTTGGCCTTGATCTGGGCGATACCACCGCCGGAACCGATCGACTGGTAGTTGACCTTGTTGCTGGTGGCAGCGTTGTAGTCGGCCGACCACTTCGACATCACCGGGTAGATGAACGAGGCGCCCGCGCCGGTGATTTCAGCGGCGTTGGCGGCGAACACGGACGACGCTGCGAAGACGGCAACGGCAACGCGCGACTTGAAGGCGTGGATCACGGGGTGGCTCCTGGGTTGATTGGGATGCGGGGTTACCCGCCCGGCGCACATTCCATAACGGTTCGATGACAGCGCAGGGACCGTTGTATGACGCAACCGTTACAGCGCTGCCCGGCGTCCGCACAGCCAGGGGCGTGAAGGTTCTGAGTGCTGCGGGCAACGTGATGACCATGCGCCGGAGACGGACGTGGCCCGGTTGCGATCACGTTCTACATGTCGCTGATGGACTGCCCGGTGTGGTCGTCAATGCCATCCCGGCCTGGCATTCCGCAGTGATGCCGCGTCATCCACACGAAACCATCGCTGCTGGTGAGGTCTGCGCGGCGGTCGGCCCGGGCCGGGACGCTGATACGTGACGCCATATGCCGCAAGGGATCGACAAGCATGTGGCGGCAAATGAGTCGTACGCATGACCGCACGAAGAAATCTGTGGTTGGTGCTCAGGTTGTCATTCGGCTGTCATGGTTTTAACGGAATGTTCGCAAAACGCTTGACCGGCCAGCCGGCGTGGCGTTCTGCCCAAGCCATTCCAACCCTCTGGAGAAATCCAAAATGCGTTCCCATTTGCTCGCCGCCGCGGTCGTTGCAAGCCTCGGTCTGGTTTCCGCCGACGCCTTCGCAGCTCCCGCCAGCACGGGCGTATCCCAGGCACAGCTGCAGCAGCTGCAGGCGCAGATCGCTGCCCTGCAGGCCCAGGTCCAGCAGTTGCAGAACGATTCGCAGGCGCTGCAGGCACAATCTGACGCGCAGTCCGAAGTGAACATCACCCAGGCCCAGGCTCTGGAAGGTGCACAGAAGACCCAGACCAGCGTCGACAAGCTGGCCAAGCTGGTCAATGACAACAAGATCGGCGGTCGCATGTTCTTCGACCTGACCAACATCGACAAGACCAGCAACGGCAAGGACACCGCCGCCAGCGGCACCGGTCTGGACGTCAAGCGCTTCTACCTGACCGTCGACCACAAGTTCAACGACATCTGGTCGGCCAACCTGACCACCGACTTCCAGTACAGCTCGGCCATCGGCAACACCGAACTGTTCGTCAAGAAGGCCTACGTGCAGGGTAGCTTCGACCCGGCCTTCAACCTGCGCGTCGGTGCCGCCGACATGCCGTGGATTCCGTACGTCGAGAAGTTCTACGGCATGCGTTATGTCGAGAACACCCTGACCGATCGCCTGAAGTACGGCAACTCGTCCGACTGGGGCCTGCATGGCTTCGGCAACCTGGGCAACAACTTCAACTACGCGGTCTCGGTTGTGTCCGGCGCCGGTTACAAGAACCCGACCCGCAGCAAGGGCATGGACGTGGAAGGCCGCGCGGCCTATACCCCGAACGAGAACTTCGTGGTTGCCGTCGGTGGCTACAGTGGCAAGCTGGGCAAGGAAACCGACATCCAGAGCGCCGAGAACACCTACACCCGCGCCAATGCGATGGTGGCCTACGCCAGCAGCGACTTCCGCGTCGGTGGCGAGTACTTCCAGGCCAAGAACCTCAACAACGTGATGACCGTTGCCACCGACAAGACCAGCGGCTGGTCGGTGTGGGGCAGCGTGCGCGTCACCGACGGCGGCATCAACGTGTTCGGTCGTTACGATGACACCGACGTCAGCAAGACGCTGGACCCGACCCTGAGCGACAAGTACTGGAACGTCGGCGTCGAGTTCCCGGTTATGAAGAACCTCAAGCTGTCGACCGTGTACAAGTACACGCACCTGGCCAACGCCAGCGACAAGAAGAACGACAAGACCAAGGAGTTCGGCGTCTGGGGCGACCTGTCGTTCTGATGTCCTGAAGCACTCTTGTCTACAAGCAAAGACGGCGGGCCCTGTGCCCGCCGTCCTTGTTTTGTCACACCACGAACGCGTTCACGCCTCGGCCGTGGTCTTTTCCTTGAACCGGCACAGGTCGGCGATCACGCAGCCCGGGCAATCCGGCTTGCGCGCCTTGCACACATAACGTCCGTGCAGGATCAGCCAGTGATGCGCGTCGAGCAGGAACTCGGCCGGAATCACCTTCACCAGTTTGTCTTCCACTTCGCGCACGTTCTTGCCCGGGGCCAGGCCGGTACGGTTGGAGACGCGGAAGATATGCGTGTCCACCGCCATCACCGGCTCACCGAACGCAGTGTTGAGCACCACGTTGGCGGTCTTGCGGCCCACGCCCGGCAGCGCTTCCAGTTCATCGCGATCGCGCGGCACTTCACCGCCGTGCTTCTCCAGCAGGATCGCGCAGGTGGCGATCACGTTCTTCGCCTTGGCGTTGAACAGACCGATGGTGGCGATGTACTGCTTCAGCCCGTCCTCGCCAAGCGCGAGGATCTTTGCCGGGGTATTGGCCACCGGGAACAGGCGGCGCGTGGCCTTGTTGACGCCCACGTCGGTGGCCTGCGCCGACAGCGCGACCGCCACCAGCAGTTCGAACGGTGAGCTGTACTCCAGTTCGGTCTTCGGGTGCGGATTGAGTTCGCGCAGGCGGGTGAACATTTCCACCACATCGGCGCGCGGCATGCTGCCACCGCGTCGCGCCGGCGCGCGCGGGGTCTTCTTCGCAGCGGCCATTACTGCTCCTTGCCGGTGGCGCGGGCCTTGGCCCGGGCGAGAATCGCGGCGGCGGCCGGGGGCAGGGCGGGCTTCACGTCCGGCGCCGGGGCTGGCGTGCGTCGCGCATCGCGTTCGGCCTCGCGGCGCGCCAGGCGCACGGCACGGGCACGGTAGCGTTCGCGTGCGGCCCAGGCCGCGTGCAGCTGCTGCTGGGCCTGCTGCAGGCGTCGTGGAAGGTCCGGGTGGCCGGGCAGCAGCTGTTCGTCGCCGGCACGGGCAACGTAGTCCATGAGACCGGCCTGCAGGGCGCCATCGAGATCGTCTGCCTGGACCCGGGCGAACAGCTGCGCGGGGTTGGGTCGGGATGCCATGGCGTCAGCGGTTCTGGAAGGCCGGCGGGCGGCGCTGCAGGAAGGCGCTGGTGCCTTCGCGCATGTCTTCGGTGGCGAACAGCAGGCCGAAATGCGCGCTTTCGTACTCCAGCCCAGCCTCCAGGCTGCATTCGCCACCCACGTGTACCGCGTCGAGCAGGCCACGCAGGGCCAGCGGGGCCGAGCGTGCCAGCTGGCGCGCGATGTCCTGTACACGGTTGTCCAGCGCATCGGCGGGCACCACCTCGTTGACGATGCCCAGTTCCAGCGCACGCGCGGCGTTGATCGGTGCACCCAGCAGGCACAGCTCCAGGGTGGCGGCGCGGCCGCACAGGCGCAGCAGGCGTTGACTGCCGCCGAAGCCGGGAATCAGGCCGAGATTGATCTCCGGCTGCCCGACCTTGGCCGTATCGGCAGCGATGCGCAGGTGGCAGGCCATGGCCAGCTCCAGCCCGCCGCCCAGGGCGAAGCCGTTCACGCGTGCGATCACCGGCTTGGGCATGCGCTCGATCTGGCGCATCAGGGCCTGGCCGAGCAGGGAGAAATCACGTCCCTGAACCGCACTGAGTGTGTTCATCTCGGCGATGTCGGCCCCGGCCACGAAAGCCTTCGGACCGGCACCGGTCAGCACCACCACGCGCACGTCCGGGTCGGCTGCGGCGGCGCTGAACGCCTCGGTCAGCGCCTGCAGGGTCGCGGCATTCAAGGCGTTGAGCTTGTCCGGGCGCTGGACGGTCACGGTGCGGATGGCGCCGTCGTCGGCGACAGCGATCAGGGCATCGGCCACGGGGAAACTCCTGAAACGTTAAAAAAAAGTGAGATTGAACTCCGCCAACGCAGACGGGTCTTAGCCTGCATCGTGAGTAGCGGTTACACGTTGTGCCCGTTATCCTAACCCGTCGCCTCAGGGCGGCGCAGAACGTCCCTGAGTTACCACCCCTGGAGAACTGTTTGATGAAGTTGCGTTCTATCGCGGTCGCCGTCGCGGCCCTGGCCCTGACGGGCAATGCCTTCGCCCAGGACGTCTCGTCCGAAAAGGGCAAGCTGAGCTACTACTTCGGTTACGACTACGGCAACAACCTGGCGGAGCTGACCGGTCGTGGTGAGCAGCTGGACATCAACTCGGTGGTGAAGGGTCTGCAGGACGCCTACGCCAAGAAGCAGCCGGCGATTACCGCCGACCAGCTGAAGCCGGCCGTTGAAGCGTTCCAGAAGCGCGAGCAGGGCCGTGCCCAGGCTGCCAAGGCCGAGTACGAAAAGGCTGCTGCCGAAAACAAGACCAAGAGCGATCAGTTCATCGCGGCGAACAAGGCCAAGGCCGGCGTGCAGTCCCTGCCGAGCGGCGTCCAGTACCGCGTGATTGAAGCCGGCAAGGGCGCCAAGCCGACCCAGGCCAGCACCGTGCAGCTGGAAGTGGCCGGTCCGTTCCCGTACGGCCAGCGCCCGACCGAAGCCCGCCCGGCCCAGCAGATTCCGTCGATCAAGGTCAGCGAAGTCGAAATGAAGGCCATGCGCGAGACCCTGCTGCAGATGCCGGCTGGCTCGAAGTGGGAAGTCACCCTGCCGCCGGACCAGGCCTACGGTGCCGACCCGCGCACCCCGTTCCCGCCGAACGTGGCTGTGCAGTTCGAGATCAAGCTGGTCAGCGTCAAGTAAATCGAAGCGGTAAACGAAACGCGCCGGTGATCCCACCGGCGCGTTTTTGTTTGCGCGGAGCGCGACGCTGCCGTGCACTGCATATTGACCCCGCGCAAATTCAGCCCGATCGCGCTACTGTTGTCGGGTGCAAACAATGGAAAAAACGGCGCGTGTTGTCGCAAGTCCCTGCATCGGAGTGTGCACGCTGGATCCGCACCGGCAATGCACCGGCTGCGGGCGGCATATCGATGAGATCGCGCGGTGGTCGTCGATGAGCAACGAGGAACGCAGCCGCATCCTGCATCGCGTGCAACCTCTGCGTGAACAGCTGCAGCAATCACTGCGCGGCTCGCTGGCTGATCACGAGCGCCTGATGCGCGCGCTGCATCCACTGGCCGAGCCGCCGGCCGGCGACGGCTGGAACCGCAGCGAACTGAGTGACCTGCTGCCGCCCGGGCCCCCGGTGGAAGCCGCCGTGCTGGCCGGCATCGTGCCGCGCGCCAACGGCGCACAGGTCATTCTCACCCGTCGCACCGAAACCCTGCGCACCCATGGTGGCCAGGTCGGTTTCCCCGGTGGCCGCACCGAACCCGATGACCGCGATGCACTGGCGGCCGCGCTGCGCGAGAGCCAGGAAGAAATCGCACTGGCGCCGGGCCAGGTGCAGGCGCTGGGTTATCTCGATCCCTTTGTGACAATCACCGGCTACCGCGTCACGCCGGTGGTGGCCGTGGTCGATCCGGATTTCGTGCCGGTGCCACAGCCCAGTGAAGTGGCCGAAGTGTTTGAAGTGCCGCTCGATTACCTGATGGCAGCCGACAACCTGCACCAGGTCGAAATCAATCATCGCGGCCGCGTCCGCCACGTCCTCGAATATGGCTGGCCCGGCCAGCGCATCTGGGGCGCCACCGCCGCCATCCTCTACAACCTGCGTCGCCGCCTGGAGCAAGTGCAATGAAGCCGATCGATCCGCCGTGGACCACCCTGGTCGATGTCGCCACCCTGGCCGCTGCATTGGGCGAGGGCGTTCGCGTGGTCGACGCACGTGCTACTGCCAGTACCGCCGTACGCGTGGTCGATGCACGTTCCTCGCTGGCCGATCCGCAGGCGGATAACGGCCAGTATCTGGCGGGGCATGTTCCGGGCGCGGTGTATGCCGACCTCAATCGGGACCTGTCGGATCTGACCCGCAGCGGCCACGGCCGTCACCCGCTGCCGGACAGCGATGCCTTCGCCGCGAAACTGGGCCAGTGGGGCATCGGTCCCGACACCCAGGTGGTGGTCTACGACGGCAGCGATGGCAGCATGGCCGCCTCGCGCCTGTGGTGGCTGCTGCGCCTGATCGGGCACAGCAAGGTGGCCGTGCTTGATGGTGGCATCGCCGCATGGCAGGGCGCAGGGCATCCCTTGGCGACGGGGCAGGATGAGGTGACCGCGCTGCCGGTTTACCCGGGCCGTTTCGACACCACCCAGATCGCCAATGCCGATGAAATCACTGCACGCTTGAAGCATGCACCCGGTTGGCTGGTCGATGCACGCGCGGGTGAGCGCTTCCGCGGCGAAGTGGAGCCGCTGGACCCAGTCGCCGGCCACGTGCCCGGCGCGGTCAACCGTCCGTTTGCGTTGAACGTCGCCGACGGCCGCCTGCGTGATGCACAGGAACTGCGCGCCGAACTGCAGGGCGTGATCGGCAACCGTGATCCGCAGCAGGTGGTGCTGATGTGCGGCTCCGGCGTGACCGCCTGCCACCTGTTGCTGGCGATGGAAGCGGCCGGTCTGTCCGGCGCACGCATCTACGCCGATTCCTGGAGCGGCTGGGTCAGCGACAGCAGCCGCCCGGTGGCGACCGGCGCCTGAGGCGCGCGGGGTCGGATCCGTTTTCCAACGGAAAACGGCTCTGCCCCCCCTCGTGCCCGATTCGCATGCAAAGAGCAGTCGAGCGTGGCTCGACTCTACAAAGCACCCTCCGATCGATTCGATCCCGTGCCGACCAACGGTCGGCACCCACCAACAGCAGCCGGAATCTGTCGAAGGCGGGGTGGGTCCGGTTGCGGGGGCGTGAGCCGCATGGGCCCGAGGCATGCCTCGGGCGGGTTGGGCAGGACGCCCAACCCCGGTCTTGCCGTGTGCGCAGGACAGCGCACACGAGCAAGCCGCGGCCAAGCCTCCATGGACGGATTCACGGCGTCCCCCGCGAACCCACCCCGTCCGGCCAAGCGCGATAGATCCAGCCGACGCACCAGCCACGAGGGTCTCCGCCGTTGGCCGTATCCGCGCCGAAGGCGCGATAATGACCGGATGGAAACCGTCCGCATCGCCACCCGCAAGAGCCCGCTCGCCCTCTGGCAGAGCGAACACGTCGCCGATCGCCTGCGCCAGGCCCACCCCGGCCTGCATGTGGAACTGGTGCCGATGAGCACCCGCGGTGACGAGGTGCTGGACCGCTCGCTGGCCGCCATCGGTGGCAAGGGCCTGTTCCTGAAGGAACTGGAGCTGGCCATGCTGCGTGGCGAGGCCGACTGCGCCGTGCATTCGCTGAAGGATGTGCCGATGGAACTGGATGAACCCTTCGCGCTGCCGGCGATGCTGACCCGCCACGATCCGGCCGATGGTTTCGTCTCCAACCTGTACGCCTCGCTGGATGCGCTGCCGATCGGCGCGCGGGTTGGCACCTCGTCGCTGCGCCGCCAGGCCCAGCTGCGCGCGCTGCGCCCGGACCTGGAACTGCTGGACCTGCGCGGCAACGTCAACACCCGCCTGGCCAAGCTCGACAACGGTGGCTACGACGCCATCGTGCTGGCCGTGGCCGGCCTGGAGCGTCTGGGCCTGGGCGCGCGCATCGTCGCGCGCCTGCAACCGCCGCAGTGGCTGCCGGCCCCGGCGCAGGGCGCGGTGGCGGTGGAGTGCGACGGTGGCAATGCGCGCCTGATGGCGCTGTTCGCGGGCTTGGATGACGCGGAAACCCGTGCCTGCGTGGAA
This sequence comes from Stenotrophomonas mexicanensis, assembly GCF_032911605.1. NCBI lineage: Bacteria > Pseudomonadati > Pseudomonadota > Gammaproteobacteria > Lysobacterales > Lysobacteraceae > Stenotrophomonas > Stenotrophomonas mexicanensis. The sequence continues at coordinate 79,857 of NZ_JAWJTG010000003.1, read as the reverse complement.
GCCGAGCGAGCGATGAACCGTGCGTTGCATGGCAGCTGCCACGTGCCGGTGGCGGCGATCGCGCAGTGGCAGGGCACCGACCTGCACCTGCAGGGCCTGGTCGGCAGTGCCAGTGATGGCCGTGCGGTGCGTGCCGAGGCGATCGGCCCGGCCAGTGACCCGGAAGCACTGGGCCAGCGCGTGGCGAAGATGCTGCTGGATGCCGGTGCCGGCGAACTGCTGAACGTCTGAGCCATCGCAGCTAGTGCCGGCCGCTGGCCGGCAACCTCGTGCTCCGATTGAATGCAGTTGCCGGCCAGCGGCCGGCACTACCGAAAGAAGAACGGGCGCCTTCGGCGCCCGTTTCTTATTTGAATTTGTAGACCACGTTCATCGTGGTCAGCGTATCGGTCTTGCGCTTGTCCTCGGCCACGTCACTGTTGTAACGCGCCTGCCAGCCGGCCTTCAGCGCCAGATGTTCGTTCATGCTCACCGAAACACCGAAGTCGTTCTGGCCGAAGGTGTTGTAGGAACCCGACTCGACCAGCAGGGTGTTGACCAGGTCGGTGTTGTCGGTCAGCGAGTACTTCATGTCGAACAGGCCGCGGCCGATCATGCCGGTGCGGGTGCGGTCGTCCTCGGTGCTGTGGGTGCGGCGCACACCGGGGCCGATCTGCGCGTCGAACGAGAAACGCTCGGTGTTCCACAGGCGGGTGCCGTAACCCAGACCGAACGAGCTCTGGCGGTCGTAGGTGGCGAAGTCATCGCGCTCGGTACGCACCGTGGCCGTCAGCTGGCGGTGCTCGCCCAGCTGCAGCGCGCTGCCGGCACTGCCGGTGTAACGGTTGGCGGTGGTGTTGTTGCGGCGGCTGGTGGAGCCGTCGTCGCGGGTCTCGATCACCTTGGAGCTGGAACGCAGGCCAGCCAGGTCCATGCTGTGAACCCAGTCGCCATCGGTGTAGCGCAGGCGCAGGCGGCCGTTGAAGCTCTCGGTGCTGCTGTTGCCGCGTGCCGAAGCGAAACCGAGCTCGCCGCCACTGCCGCTCCACGGCGAGGACATCGCCGCCAGTTCGGAGGCATCCTGCGCATACGCGAGCGGTGCGCACAGCAGCAGGGGGATCAGCAGGGACACGCGCAGGGACATCGGGGCTTCTCCGAAGCGGTTGACAGCCGGTGATGATACTGGAAGCGTGATGGCGGTCCGAATCGATCCAAACGGTTTCTTCAGCAGACGTTGCCGCGATCGCCTATTCAGGGCAGATCGACGTGCAATGCCGGGTCGTTGAAGCGCGAATAGCGCAGGCGCAGCTGGAAGCTGCGGCCATTGCTGCTGCCGCTGCGTACGATCTGCCGCGGCAGGCCCTGCGCGTCCACCCAGTACTCCAGGCGTTCGCCGGGCTGCGCACCGCGCAGGCGGTAGTGACGCGTCTCGACCCCGTCCAGCGACTGGCTGCCCAGGTCTTCGGCCTGCAGATCGGCGGGCAGGGCATCGGCCGGCAGCGGGTTGCGCCATTGCTCGAGCAGGCCCGGCGGGGTCGGCACCTGCCGGATCGCGTCGTCGGCCTGCAGGAACATGGTGTCGCCGATGATCGTCTGCGGACCGGCCGGGGTCTGCACCCGGAAGCGGTCGGGGGCGACGAAGTCCATGGCGCTGCGCACCGGCTGCGGCGCGCCCAGCACCTCCAGTTCGGCGTGGAAGCTGCGCAGGGCCGAGAAGCGCTGGCTGGCGCCCAGCACCGCCTGCGCCGGATCCGCCGCAGGCACGGGCACTTCGGTGCTGGCCGGCGCGGGCGCGCGATCACAGGCGGCCAGCAGCAGGCAGGCCAGCAGGGACAGGGCAGGCAACCGGCGCATCGGGTGTTCCAGAGGGGTGGGGGCGACCACGATAGCCCAAACGTCCCACACAAGACCCGCGACTCGGACATAATCGGGGGTATGGACCGATACGAACGCATCACCGCCCTGCATCGTCTGCTCAAGTCCGCACGCTATCCGGTGACGGTGGCGACCCTGCAGGACAAGCTCGGTTGCTCCCGTGCCACCGTCTACCGCGATCTGGCCTTCCTGCGCGATGCGCTGATGGCACCGATCGAGGGCGACGGCGAAGCCGGCTTCCGTTACCAGGCCGACGAGAGCGACCGCTTCGAGCTGCCCGGCCTGTGGCTGAGCTCGGAGGAGCTGCATGCCCTGCTGGCCTCGCAGCACCTGCTGGCGCGGACCGGAGGCGGCGTGCTGTCCTCGGTGCTGGCACCGCTGCAGCAGCGCATCGAGAGCCTCCTGGCGGCCCAGGCTGGCGTTTCCAGCTGGCCGGTGGACCGGGTGCGGGTTATTCCGCACCGTGGCCGCAAGTTCGATGAAGGCAGCTTCCGCAGCGTGGCTTCGGCGGTGCTGGAGCGCCGCCAGCTGGCGTTCGAGTACCGCGCCCGTTCCACCGACGAGCCGACCAAGCGCACCGTTTCGCCGCAGCGCCTGACCCACTATCGCGACAACTGGTACCTGGATGCCTGGGACCATGACCGCGAGGCGCTGCGCAGCTTTGCCGTGGATCGCATCCACAAGGCGCGGGTGATCGACAGCACCGCCCGCGACGTGGCCGACAGCGAGCTGGACGAGCAGCTCGGGGCCAGCTACGGCATTTTCTCCGGTGCGCCGAAGGGCTGGGCGACCATCCTGTTCAGCGCCAAGGCCGCGCGCTGGGTGGCCGACGAGCACTGGCATTCCAAGCAGCAGGGCCGCTTCCTGGCCGATGGCCGCTATGAACTGAAGGTGCCGTACAGCGTCTCGCGCGAGCTGCTGATGGACGTGCTGCACTACGGCTCGGATGCCGAGATCGTCGAACCGGTGATGCTGCGCGAGCAGGCCAAGGCACTGCTTGAGCTCGCCCTGAGCAACTACGACAACTCCTGACACTCCCCCCGAGAACCCTTCCGCCCATGAAGAAGACCCTGTTGCTGCCCCTGCTCGCCGCTGCGCTGGCCCTGACCGCCTGCGGCAAGTCCGGCGAGCCCTCGCAGAAGCTGGTGGTGGCCGCCACGGCCGTGCCGCATGCCGAGATCCTTGAAGTGGTCAAGCCCATCCTCAAGCAGGAAGGCGTGGACCTGGACGTGCGCGTGTTCAACGACTACGTGCAGCCCAACGACCAGCTGGTGCAGAAGCAGGTGGACGCCAACTACTTCCAGACCGAGCCGTATCTGGATGCCTACAACCGCGATCGCAAGACCGATCTGGTGAAGGTGATCGGCGTGCACATCGAGCCGTTCGGTGCGTATTCGCGCAAGATCAAGTCACTGGCCGAGCTGCGCGAAGGTGCCGACGTGGTGATCCCGAACGACCCGAGCAACAACAGCCGTGCACTGATCCTGCTGCACAAGGCCGGTGTGATCGAGCTGAAGGATCCGACCAACGCGCTGTCGACCCAGCGTGACATCAGCGCCAATCCGAAGAACCTGAAGTTCCGCGAGCTGGACTCGGCGATGCTGCCGCGCGTGCTGGACCAGGTCGACCTGGCGCTGATCAACACCAACTACGCACTGGACGCTGGCCTCAACCCGACCAAGGATGCACTGGCGATCGAGAGCAAGGACTCGCCGTACGTGAACTTCCTGGTCGCACGCCCGGACAACAAGGACGACGCCCGCGTGCAGAAGCTGGCCAAGGCCCTGACCAGCCCGCAGGTGAAGGCCTTCATCGAGACCAAGTACAAGGGCGCGGTGCTGCCGGCGTTCTGACGGCCGCTGGCCATGTGGTAGTGCCGGCCGCTGGCCGGCAATCTCCAGGCGCCCCCAAACATCATAGGGTTGCCGGCCAGCGGCCGGCACTACCGTCAGTCGACGTGGAAGGCGAGGGTGGCCGCCACGGCCTGCTGCCATCCCGCATACAGCTTCTCGCGCCGCGCCACCTCCATCTGTGGCTCGAAGCGCCGGTCCAGGCCCCATTGCGTGGCGATCTGTTCGCGGCTGGTCCAGAACCCCACCGCCAGGCCGGCCAGGTAGGCCGCACCCAGTGCGGTGGTCTCGGTCAGCCGCGGCCGCAGCAGCGGCACGCCAAGGATGTCGGCCTGGAATCCGGCCAGGAAGTCGTTGCCGATCGCACCGCCATCGGCGCGCAGCTCGGTCAGCGCGATACCGGCATCGGACTGCATCGCATCGAGCACGTCGCGGGTCTGGTAGGCCATCGACTCCAGCGCGGCACGCACGAAGTGCGCTTTGCGGGTGCCACGGGTCAGGCCGAACATCGCGCCGCGCACATCACTTCGCCAATAGGGCGCACCGAGGCCGACAAATGCTGGTACCAGGTAAGCACCGCCGCTGTCGGGCACCTGCGCGGCCAGCGCCTGGCTGTCGCTGGCGCGTTCGATCATGCGCAACCCATCGCGCAGCCACTGCACCACCGAGCCGGCAATGAAGATCGAGCCTTCCAGCGCATATTCCACGCGCCCGTCCAGGCCCCAGGCGATGGTGGTCAGCAGTCCATTGCGCGAACGCACCGCCTGCGCGCCGGTGTGCATCAGCATGAAGCAGCCGGTGCCATAGGTGTTCTTGACCATGCCCGGCTGGAAGCAGGCCTGGCCGAACAGCGCCGCCTGCTGGTCACCGGCGATGCCGGCGATCGGAATCGGGTGATCGAAGAAGAACTGCGGCCGGGTATGCGCGTACACCGCGCTGGAATCGCGCACCTGCGGCAGCATCGCGCGCGGGATGTCCAGCAGCGCCAGCAGGTCGTCATCCCAGTCCAGCGTGTGGATGTTGAACAGCAGCGTGCGCGCCGCGTTGCTGTAGTCGGTCACATGCGCCTGGCCACCACTGAGGTTCCAGACCAGCCAGCTGTCGATGGTGCCGAACAGCAGCTCGCCGCGCTCGGCACGCTGCTGCGCGCCCTCCACGTGGTCGAGGATCCAGCGCACCTTGGTGGCGGAGAAATAGGCATCGATCAGCAGGCCGGTGCGCTCGCGGATCAGCGCCTCATGCCCTTCGGACTTCAGCCGCTCGCAGATGGCGTGGCTCTGCCGCGACTGCCAGACGATGGCGTTGTGGATCGGCTGTCCGGTGGCACGGTCCCAGACCACGGTGGTTTCGCGCTGGTTGGTGATGCCCAGTGCGGCGATGTGGCGCGGGTCGATCTGCCCGCGGCTGAGCAGTTCGGTCAGCGTGGCATAGACGCTGGTGAGAATCTCGCGCGGGTCATGCTCGACCCAACCCGGCTGCGGGAAGATCTGCGCGAATTCGCGCTGCGCGCTGCCGACGATGTCGCCGGTGCGGTCGAAAAGGATCGCGCGCGAACTGGTGGTGCCCTGGTCGATGGCCAGCACGTAGCGGGGCGTCATGCAGCGTCTCCGGTAGCGATGGTGTTGGTAGAGTCGAGCCTGCTCGACTGCTTTTCATGTCAGTCGAGCAAGCTCGACTCTACCGTCTATCGATCCACGCCTGCAGCCGCGCCACCTGCGCAGCATCCAGCCGCAACCCCAGCTTGCTCCGCCGCCACAGCACGTCCTCGGCGTCCCAGGCCCATTCGTGGTCGCGCAGGAAAGCCACTTCCCGCGCATGCAGGCCGCCGCCGAAGTCCTCTCCAAGATCGTCCATGCCCCGTGCACCCTGCAGAAGGGCGGCGCTGCGGCTGCCGTAGGCTTCGGCCCAACGCCGTGCGATCTCCACGGGCAACCACGGTGCCAGCGCCTGCAGGCGGGAGCGCGCCTGTGTGGCGTCACCCCAGTCGCTGCCCGGCAGCGGGTCTCCGCCTGCCGTCCAGGCCGGTCCCATCTGTGGCAGGGCAGGGCGCAGCAGGTTCAGCGCTTCCTCGGCCAGCACCCGGTAGGTGGTCAGCTTGCCGCCCAGCACATGCAGCGCCGGCGCCGGGTTGGACTGCAGCTGAAGGCGGTAGTCGCGGCTCAGCGTTGCCGCACGCGGGTCCGGGTCGGCCAGCAGGGGACGTACACCGGCGAACTGCCAGACCACGTCTTCCGGAGTGATCGGCTCACGCAGATAGCGGCTGGCGGCCGCGCACAGATAGCTCACCTCGGAAGGCAGCACGCTGCAGCGCGCCGGGTCACCGCGGTAGTCGGTGTCTGTGGTGCCAATCAGCAGATGATCGTGGGTGAACGGCAGCAGGAACACCACGCGGCCATCGGGCTGCTGCAGCAGGCAGGCACTGTCATCGGGCCAGGGGCGGCGCAGCACGATGTGGCTGCCCTGTACCAGCCGCAGCGCGGGGCCGCCGCTGCGGGCCTCCATCTGCTCCAGCAGGCCACCGGCCCATGGGCCAGCCGCATTGGCGACGGCGCGCGCGGTCACATGCTGCTGGCCATCGGCGGATTCCAGTACGGCCTGCCAACGGCCCTGCACAGGGCGCAGTTCGATGCAGCGGCTGCGCACATGTACCTGTGCGCCACGCCAGGCAGCATCCAGGGCATTGAGCAGTACCAGACGCGCGTCATCGACCTGCGCGTCGGCGTAGCTGAAGGCCTGCCGCAGATCCGGGGAGAGCCAGGGGCCGAGCGGATCATGCTGAAGGTCCAGGGCGCGCGAGGCTGGAAATGCCGGGCTGCGTGGGCCCAGGTGGTCGTACAGCCACAGTCCCACGCGCAGCATCCAGCGTGGGCGCAGGTGCGGTTCCCACGGCAGCACGAAACGCAGCGGGCGGACCAGATAGGGTGCCTGCCGGCGTACCACCTCGCGTTCGCCCAAGGCCTTGCGTACCAGACCGAACTCGCACTGTTCCAGGTAGCGCAGGCCACCGTGGATCAGCTTGCTGCTGGCGCTGGAGGTATGCGCAGCGAGGTCGTGCTGCTCGCACAGCAGCACGCGCAGGCCGCGGCCGCTGGCATCACGGGCGATGCCGGCACCGTTGATACCGCCACCGATCACCAGCAGGTCGACGTCGTGCATCGCGCCTCCGCATCCTGTGTATAGAGTCGACTGTCAGTCGACTGCCTTTCGTAGAGTCGAGCATGGCTCGACTCTACGAAAGGCAGTCGAGCAAGCTCGACTCTACAGAACGCGGGTGACGGAAACGACGACGGGCCCCGAAGGGCCCGTCGCGTTACATCAGTGAAGCAGGTGCAGCCTGGATCAGAAGCGGGCGCCAATGCCGAAGCCGACGGTCCACGGATCCATCTTGGCTTCGCCGATCTTCTCGCCGCCAACCTTCACGTCCGGGCGGGCGCGCATGTAGCGGGCGTCAGCACGGGCGAACCAGGTGGAGTTGATGTTCATGTCCACGCCGACGGTGCCGATCACGCCCTTGGCATCCTTGAAGCGGATGTCGGTGTCAGCGCCGTTGCCCAGCTTCTCGTTGCTGAAGCTCGACTGGTAGTAGCCCACGCCCACGAACGGACGGAACACGTTGTCAGCCTGGCCGAAGTGGTACTGGCCGCTCAGCGCGATCGGCTGCTGCTCGACCGAGCCCAGGCGGGCGTTGTTCGGGCCCTTGAACTTGTTGTCGAACTTGTCGGCAGCGCCCCACAGTTCAACGGCCCAGTTGTCGTTGATGTAGTAGCTGAAGCTGACGGTCGGCGCCGGGCCACCATCGGTCTTCTTGACGCCGGTGATCGGATCGTTCTTCGGTTCCAGCAGCGAGATGCCGCCAACAACGGCAAAATGCTTGCCCGAAGCGGTGTCGGTGCTGCTGCTGTCCTGGGCGAAAGCGGCCGGCGCGAAGGCGGCGGAGGTCAGCAGGGCGAGACTCAGGATACGGATGGAGCGCATGGGGGTATCTCCTAATGTTTCTTGTTTTGGGCCCCCGGTTGCGGGGCGAGCACACCGTAGTCGCCCCAACATGAATCGAATCCGACGCACGTTAAGAAATAGTTTCCCTTGTTCAGCGACTGGAGCGAAAAGCCTGTTTTCATGGGCTTTTCGGCCTTCGGCGACATTCATGCAGTTGGAGAAGATGTGAGCGCAGCAACGGTGTGCATCGGCCTGCAAGCGCAGGTGAACATGGAGTGCAGGGTGCTGCTGCTGGGTTCGATGCCCGGCGTTGCGTCATTGCAGGAGCAGCGCTACTACGCGCATCCGCGCAATCGCTTCTGGCCTGTGCTGGCCGATATCTGTGGCTTCGATGTGGCCCTGGCGTACCCGCAACGGCTGCGCGCACTGCAGGCAGCCGGTGTGGGGCTGTGGGATGTGATCGGTCAGTGCGAGCGGCGTGGCAGCCTGGATGCCGACATCGTGCGTGGCACGGAAGTACCCAATGCGCTGCCGGCATTGATCGCATCGCTTCCTGAGCTGGAGCTGATCGGCTGCAACGGTGCGGCATCGCTGAAGGCATTCCAGCGTTGGGTGCTGCCCGGCCTGGAGGCGCCGCCAAGGCTGCTGGCGCTGCCGTCCACCAGCCCGGCCAACGCGGCCTGGTCGCTGCCGCGGCTGCGCCAGGCCTGGCAGCCGGTAGCCGACGCACTGGCGACATGAAGCGGACATCGTCCGGACAATACGCTACCGACTGGTCGCGGCCGCAACCCATGAGCAACAGCGTGTCCCGGCTGCGTGAGTACTGAAAACACCTGTAACGGTTGGCGCTGGCCCCCGCTGGCCGCACAATAGACGTTTCCCTACACCAGATTGCCGGAGTTATCCCCATGGCCGAAATCAAGGAAGCACTTGTCCCCGATATCGGTGACTACAGCGATATCCCGGTAATCGAGGTGCTTGTCGCCGTCGGCGACACGGTCAAGAAGGACCAGGGCCTGGTGACGCTGGAAAGCGACAAGGCGACCATGGAAGTGCCGTCGGCCGTCGCCGGCGTGGTCAAGGAGATCAAGGTCAAGGTCGGTGACACCCTGTCCGAGGGCAAGGTCGTGGCGCTGATCGAAGTGGCTGAAGGCGAGGCGGCCAAACCGGCCGCTGCCGCCCCGGCACCGGCCAAGGCCGCAGCGCCGGCCGCTGCCACCCAGAGCACGCCGGCCCCGGCCGCAGCTGCGCCGGCCGCTCCGGCTGCCAGCGGTGGTGCGGTTGAAGCGCTGGTGCCGGATATCGGCGACTATTCCGGCATTCCGGTCATCGAAGTGCTGGTCGCCGTCGGCGACACGGTCAAGAAGGACCAGGGCCTGGTCACGCTGGAAAGCGACAAGGCCACCATGGAAGTGCCGTCGTCGGTGGCTGGCGTGGTCAAGGAACTGAAGGTCAAGGTCGGCGACACTCTGTCGCAGGGCAATGTGGTCGCCATCATCGAGGCCGAGGGCGCTGCCGCGCCGGCGCCGACCAAGGCAGCCGCTGCTGCCGCTCCGGCTGCCGCCGAGACCGCCACCAAGGTCGAGCCGGTCGCTGTGCCGGCGCAGCCGGACAAGCTGGCGGCCCGCGAGGTCGCCTCGGCCGGTACCCCGTCCAGCCCGCCGGTGCAGTTCAACGCCGATGGCGTGCTGCCGGCCAAGGTGCCGTATGCCACCCCGGCGGTGCGTGTGTTCGCCCGCGAACTGGGTGTGGACCTGCTGCAGATCAACGGCACCGAGAAGGGTGGCCGCATCACCAAGGGTGACGTGCAGAAGTTCGTCAAGGCCGCACTCAGCGGCGGCGTGCCGGCTGCCGGCGGTGCTGCTGTCGCTGCCGGTGGTGGCCTGAACCTGCTGCCGTGGCCGAAGGTCGACTTCAGCAAGTTCGGCGAGACCGAAGTCCAGCCGCTGTCGCGCATCAAGAAGATCTCGGGTGCGAACCTGGCCCGCAACTGGGCCATGATCCCGCACGTCACCCAGTTCGAACAGGCCGACATTACCGACCTGGAAGGCCTGCGCGTGGCGCTGAACAAGGAAAACGAGAAGGCCGGCATCAAGCTGACCATGCTCGCCTTCCTGATCAAGGCCAGCGCCGCGGCGCTGAAGAAGTTCCCGGAGTTCAACGCCTCGCTCGATGCCAGCGGTGAAAACCTGACCCTGAAGAAGTACTTCCACATCGGCTTTGCCGCCGACACGCCGAACGGCCTGGTCGTGCCGGTCATCCGCGACGTGGACAAGAAGGGCGTGGTGCAGATCGCGCAGGAAACCGGCGAACTGGCCAAGAAGGCGCGCGACGGCAAGCTCGGCCCGGCCGACATGAGTGGCGGCTGCTTCTCGATCAGCTCGCTGGGCGGCATCGGCGGCACCGCGTTCACTCCGATCGTCAATGCACCGGAAGTGGCCATCCTCGGCGTCTCCAAGTCGTCCATCCAGCCGGTCTGGAACGGCAAGGAATTCGCACCGAAGCTGATGCTGCCGCTGTCGCTGAGCTACGACCACCGCGTCATCGATGGCGCCCTGGCCGCACGCTTCACCACGTACCTGTCGCAGGTACTGGCCGACATGCGCCGCGTGCTGCTGTAAGGCACCGCTTCGCCCCCACCGTGCGGCCGCCGCCCCTGGCGCGGCCGCGTGAACAGATGCAGTGACAGCCCGCCGGTACCGCCGCGCGGGCACGAGGAAAACCCACCATGGCCACGATTGAAGTCAAGGTTCCCGACATCGGCGATTACAGCGATGTGCCGGTGATCGAAGTGTTGGTCGCCGTCGGCGACACGGTGAAGAAGGATCAGGGTCTGGTGACCCTGGAGTCGGACAAGGCCACCCTGGAAGTGCCGTCCTCGGCTGCCGGCGTGGTCAAGGAAATCAAGGTCAAGCTCGGCGACACCCTGTCCGAAGGCGCCGTGGTCGTGGTGCTGGACGCCGAAGGTGCCGCCGAAGCCCCGGCCAAGGCGGCCGCGCCGGCCCCGGCAGCGGCCGCTCCGGCCAGCAAGCCGCCGGTGACCCCGTCGCACCGCGCCCCGGCTGAGCCGGCGGCGCCGAAGCCGGCGCTGTCCAGCGGCAAGCCGGCCGACATCGAATGCGAAATGGTCGTGCTGGGCTCCGGCCCGGGCGGCTACACCGCCGCTTTCCGCGCTGCCGACGTCGGCCTGGATACGGTGCTGGTCGAGCGCTATGCCAGCCTCGGCGGCGTCTGCCTCAACGTGGGCTGCATTCCGTCCAAGGCGCTGCTGCACGCTGCAGCGGTCATCGACGAAGTGGCCCACGCCGGTGATTTCGGCGTCGAGTTCGGCAAGCCGACCATTACCCTGGACAAGCTGCGCGAGTACAAGGAAAAGGTCGTCAACCAGCTGACCAAGGGCCTGGCCGGCATGGCCAAGCAGCGCAAGGTCCGCAGCGTGCAGGGCGTCGGCAAGTTTGTCTCGGCCAACGAACTGGAAATCACCGCGGCTGACGGCAGCACCCAGCTGCTGCGCTTCCAGAAGTGCATCATCGCCGCCGGTTCGCAGGCGGTGAAGCTGCCGAACTTCCCGTGGGACGACAAGCGCGTGATGGACTCCACCGACGCGCTGGAGCTGGCCGAAGTGCCGGGCTCGCTGCTGGTCGTCGGCGGCGGCATTATCGGCCTGGAAATGGCCACCGTGTACAGCGCGCTGGGCAGCAAGGTCACCGTGGTCGAGTTCATGGACCAGCTGATGCCGGGCGCCGACAAGGACCTGGTCAAGCCGCTGGCCGACCGCCTGAAGAAGCAGGGCATCGAAGTCCACCTGAAGACCAAGGCTTCGGGCGTCAGCGCCGATGCCAAGGGCATCACCGTGACCTTCGACGCCGCCGAGGAAGGCCAGGCGCCTGCGCTGGCGCAGGGCACCTTCGACCGCGTGCTGGTGGCTGTTGGCCGCTCGCCGAACGGCAAGAAGATCGATGCCGAGAAGGCCGGCGTGCAGGTCACCGACCGCGGCTTCATTCCGGTCGACCGCCAGATGCGCACCAACGTGCCGCACATCTTTGCCATCGGCGACATCGTCGGCAACCCGATGCTGGCCCACAAGGCCACGCACGAGGGCAAGCTGGCCGCCGAAGTGGCTGCCGGCCACAAGAAGGAATGGGTGGCCCGCGTGATCCCGTCGGTGGCCTATACCAACCCGGAAATCGCCTGGGTCGGCGTGACCGAGACCGAAGCCAAGGCCAAGGGCCTGAAGGTCGGCGTGGCCAAGTTCCCGTGGGCCGCCAGTGGCCGCGCGATCGGCATCGGTCGCACCGAGGGCTTCACCAAGCTGATCTTCGACGAAGAGACCCATCGCATCATCGGTGGTGCCATCGTCGGCGTGCACGCCGGTGACCTGCTGGCCGAGATCGGCCTGGCCATCGAGATGGGTGCGGAAGCCGAGGACATCGGCCACACCATCCACGCTCACCCGACGCTGAGCGAATCGGTGGCGATGGCCTCGGAAATCTACGACGGCACGATCACCGATCTGTACATGCCGAAGAAGAAGTAAGGCGCCCGCGCCTTCGCGAACGAGAAGCCCCGGCATCTGCTGGGGTTTTTTGTTTCTCCGCTCCGGATTTTTGCGAGCGGTGGGGCCGCTGCGCGGGTGGCAGGCGTTTGGACAAATGTCCCCCGTCGTCCGCCTGCGGCGGTCGCCTCCTCCTTTACTTTGTCCAAACGCCTGCCACCCGCGCAGCGGCTCGGCTTGCGGGGACAGTCGAGAGCCACCGCCTAGGCCGCCTGGACGCCTGACACGCGGAGGGAGAGGGGGCTGGGTGCGAAGTAAAGGAGGAGGCGTCGGCCGCAGGCCAGCGCCGGGGGACATTCGCACCCAGCCCCCTCTCCCTCAAGCGCTCGACCCAGCTGCTCTTGCTCCTGCACGCAGGGAAAAAAAGTACAAAAAAGCGCGGCCCCGATGTTCCGGAGGCCGCGCCAAGAGAGCAGTGTGCCGTGGAAGGGGCGGGGGATCAGAACACGAAGCTGACGCCGGCCACCGGGCCCTTGAATTCCTGCTTCAGGCCGATGGTGCCGTCGCTGCCCTTCTTGTCCGCGTCGAGCTTGAACCAGTCGTAGCCAGCGAACACACCGAAGTTCTTCGTGAACCGGTAATCCACGATGGCGTTGGCGCGGCTCAGGTCGCCCTTGTAGTCATCGAAGCTGCCCCAGCGCGTGTTGAGGTACTGGCCCTGCAGCGTGATCATCCACTTTTCCGACGGGGTGAAGCTCAGGCGCGCACCGACCACCGGCGCCACGCCGTCCGTCTTCTCATTGAGGAACTGGCCTTCGTAGACGGTACCCAGATCGGCGTAGGCCTTGGTGCTGACCTTGGCGTACTCGGCACCCAGCTGCAGGCCGAGGTCGAAGGTATCGGTGTCCACCACCGAGTAGTCATAGACCAGGCTGGCGACCTGGTACTTCAGTTCGCCCTTGACGAAGCTGCCGGACGGCACGTTGACGTCGCCGAAGGAGATGTCCTGGCCGAGGGTCTCGCGGCGGTCCTTGTCGTACTTGAAGTAGTTGAACAGCAGGCGCTGGCGGTTGCTGATGCGGAACATGCCGTCGATGCGCGGCTCCCATTCCTTGCCACCCAGCTTGAAGTCCTCGGAGAAGCCGATGTCCTGGCCGGCGACGTTGGTCTTGCCGCGAAGGGTGTTGTCCGAGTCGATGTTCATCGCACCCAGGCGCAGGGCGAAGCGGTCATCGCCTTCAGCGGCGTGGGCGGCTGTGGCGAACGAAGCGCCGGCGGCGAGCAGGGAAAGGGCGAGCAGGGTGGGTACGGGGCGCATCGAAGAGTCCTTGCAGTGGTTCATCAGAATGAAGACCACTGTGCCGGACGGCGCCGTCCACCATCCGTGAACGTATGGTCCACGGCATGTGCACGGTTCAGCGCTGTCGCGACGATGCAAAAAAGATGGCCCCGGAGCGGGGCTTCGGGGCCATCGTGGGACCTGCGGGGCGAAGCGTCGACGAGGTTGCTGCAGGCAGGTCGAAAGATCGGACCGGCACGCTGCGGCGAAAGTTCCGTGGCCTGCGACCAAAGTTCAATACTGCGCCGCAACATCGCGCGGACGTCATTGTCCCCCGGGTGGCACGCAAAAATGTAAGCGCTACCGCAACTTGCGGCTTCCCGGGATGAACAGGCAGCGGTTGTCTCGCAAATTGTCCCATTGCTATAATTTGGCGGCTCGATGAGGCCCCCCTTGCTGTAGCCGCCTCAGCCTTCCACTTGCAACCACGCGGGACGTCCTGTGCTGAACTCCGTTGATACGGGTCGGCGACTGATGCTGCGCGCCGCGGTCTACCCGCTGGCCGCAGTGGCTGTCCTGGCCCTGGCCTTCCTGCTGGTTGGTCCGAAGTATGCCCTCGGCGCGCTGGCGTCCGGTGTGGCCATTTCGGCCGGTGGCTGGGTGGCGGCACGGATGGCACTGGGCGGTGGGGCACTGGCCGCAGGTTCGGCGATGGCTCGCCTGATCATTGCGATCGTGGCCAAGTGGGTGGTGGTTTTCGGCGTCCTGCTGGTGGGGTTCCTGGTCTTCAAGCTGCCTGCATTGGCGCTGTTGGCCGGTATCGCCGTCGGCTTGATGTTCCAGGTCCTGGCGATGGCCAGGCGTTGACAGAATTCAATTAACTGAAGGTTCCGGACACATGGCGGGCGAGGCTCTAACCCCTACCAGCTACATCCAGCATCACCTGCACAACCTGACCGCGCCGGTCGGCAAGGGTGAGGGTATGTTCTGGCATATCCACGTCGATACCTTCCTCACCGCGGTCCTGATGGGCCTGGTGATCGTTGTCGCGTTCTGGCTGGGCACCCGCAAGGCCACCGCCGGCGTGCCGGGCAAGTGGCAGGCCTTCGTCGAGATCTGCCTGGAGTTCGTCGACCGCCAGGCCAAGGACACCTACCACGGCAAGAGCAAGCTGGTCACGCCGATCGCCATCACGATCTTCTTCTGGATCCTGTTGATGAATCTGCTGAAGATGATCCCGGCCGATTTCATCGCCAAGCCGCTGGAATGGGTGGGCGTGCACTACTGGAAGCCGGTCCCGACCGCTGACGTCAATGCCACCCTGGGCATGGCCATCAGCGTGTTCTTCCTGATGCTGTTCTTCGCGCTCAAGTCCAAGGGCCTGGGCGGCTTCATCAAGGAATTCCTGACGGCGCCGTTCGGCAAGTGGATGATGCCGTTCAACCTGATCCTCAACATCGTCGAGTGGCTGAGCAAGCCGATCTCGCTGGCGATGCGACTGTTCGGCAACATGTTCGGCGGCGAAATCGTGTTCCTGCTGATCTGGGTGCTGGGTGGTGCCGGTTTCTTCGGTGCCATTGCCGGTGGTGTGTTCGGCCTCGGCTGGATGCTGTTCCACCTGCTGGTGATCCCGCTGCAGGCCTTCATCTTCATGATGCTGTCGATCGTGTACCTGAGCCTGTCGGAAGACGCTCACTGAGTTTCAAGCTTCAACGCGTTTCAACCTTCATCCGTTTCATCACCCTTAGCAACTTAAGTTCCTGGAGATAACCATGTACTTCGCCGTCCTGACCAACTTCGCGCAGATTCAGAGCTCCACCGCCCTTGCCGTCGGCATCATGATCGGCCTGGCCGCGCTGGGCGCCGGTCTGGGTCTGGCCATCATGGCTGGTAAGTTCCTGGAGTCGGCCGCCCGCCAGCCGGAACTGATCCCGGTCCTGCAGGTCCGCATGTTCATCACCGCCGGCCTGATCGACGCCGCGTTCATCATCTCGGTCGCCGTCGGCCTGCTGCTGGCCTTCGCCAACCCGCTGTCGGCTGCCTTCGCTGGCGCCGTCACCAAGGCTCTGGCCGGCTGATACAGCGGTTTGAGACGACCGGGTGCTGATGCACCCGGTTTCGGATGAAGGCCGGATGCGCCGCTACGGCGGCGCGTCCACCCCGAAACCAGCGATCGAGCTAACCATGAATATCAATTTCACCCTTCTTGCGCAGGCGCTGGCCTTCGCTGGTCTGATCTGGATCATCGCGACCAAGATCTGGCCGCCGCTGATGAACGCGATCGAAGAGCGCCAGCAGAAGATTGCTGAAGGCCTCGCTGCTGCCGACCGCAGCCAGAAAGATCTGGCCCAGGCGCAGGAGAAGGTCAACGAAGCGCTGAAGGAAGCACGTACCAAGGCCAACGAGATCATCGATCAGGCCCACGCACGTGCCAACCAGATCGTTGATGCTGCCCGTAACGAAGCGATCACCGAAGCCACCCGTCAGAAGGAACTGGCCCAGGCTGAAATCGACGCCGCCGCCAACCGTGCCCGTGAAGATCTGCGCAAGCAGGTGTCTGCGCTGGCCGTGACCGGTGCCGAAAAGCTGCTCAAGCGCGAAATCGACGCCAACGCCCACAAGGCGCTGCTCGACGAGCTGGCCTCGGAGATCTAAGGATGAGCCAGGCCCTCACGCTTGCCCGCCCGTACGCCCGCGCCGCGTTCGCGACCGCGCGCGACGAAGGCGCGTTCGCGCCGTGGTCGGACGCCCTGGCGTTCTCCGCCCACGTCGCCGCCGATCCGCGCGTGGCGGCCCTGCTCGCCAACCCGGAGCTGGGTCGTGACGACGCCGTCGCCCTGCTGGCGCCGGTGTCCCACGGCGAGACCTACTCGCGCTTCCTGGCCATCCTGGCCGAATCGCATCGTCTGCCGCTGCTGCCGGAAATCTCCGGCATGTTCGACGCCCTGCGCGCCGAAGCCGAGCACGTGGTCAAGGCCACGGTGACCTCGGCTTCCGAGCTGTCGGCCGGAGAGCTGGACGCGATCAAGGTTGCGCTGCGCAAGCGCTTCAACCGCGAGGTCGACGTGACCACCGCGGTCGATGCTTCGCTGATCGGCGGCGCCGTGATCGACGCCGGCGACGTGGTCATCGATGGTTCGCTGAAGGGCAAGCTGGCCCGTCTGCAGACCGCGCTCGCTAACTGAATTCATTTAACGTCCGGCCCCGCTGCCGGCACTAGGACTTGACGATGGCAACCACGCTCAACCCCTCCGAAATCAGCGAACTGATCAAGAACCGCATCGAGAAGGTCAAGCTGGCCGCGGAATCGCGCAACGAAGGCACCGTGACCAGCGTGTCCGACGGCATCGTGCGCATCTTCGGTCTGGCCGACGTGATGCAGGGCGAAATGATCGAACTGCCGAACAACACCTTCGCCCTGGCCCTGAACCTGGAGCGCGACTCGGTCGGCGCCGTGGTCCTGGGTGACTACGAAAACCTGCGCGAAGGCGACGTCGCCAAGACCACCGGCCGCATCCTGGAAGTGCCGGTCGGTCCGGAACTGCTGGGCCGCGTGGTGAACGCGCTGGGCGAGCCGATCGACGGCAAGGGCCCGCTGGGCACCGACCTGACCGCTCCGGTGGAGCGCGTTGCTCCGGGCGTGATCTGGCGCAAGTCGGTCGACCAGCCGGTGCAGACCGGTTACAAGTCGGTCGACTCGATGATCCCGATCGGCCGTGGCCAGCGCGAGCTGATCATCGGTGACCGCCAGACCGGCAAGACCGCGATGGCGATCGATGCGGTGATCAACCAGAAGGGCACCGGCATCAAGTGCGTGTACGTTGCGATCGGCCAGAAGGCTTCGACCATCGCCAACATCGTGCGCAAGCTGGAAGAGAACGGCGCGCTGGCCCACACCATCGTGGTGGCCGCGACTGCTTCCGAATCGGCTGCCATGCAGTACATCAGCGCCTACTCGGGCTGCACCATGGGTGAGTACTTCATGGACCGCGGCGAAGACGCGCTGATCGTGTACGACGATCTGTCCAAGCAGGCCGTCGCCTACCGCCAGATCTCGCTGCTGCTGAAGCGCCCGCCGGGCCGTGAAGCCTACCCGGGTGACGTGTTCTACCTGCACTCCCGTCTGCTCGAGCGCGCTGCCCGCGTGTCCGAGGAATACGTCGAGAAGTTCACCGAAGGCAAGGTCACCGGCAAGACCGGTTCGCTGACCGCGCTGCCGATCATCGAAACCCAGGCCGGCGACGTGTCCGCCTTCGTTCCGACCAACGTGATCTCGATCACCGACGGCCAGATCTTCCTGGAAACCGACCTGTTCAACGCCGGCATCCGCCCGGCCGTGAACGCCGGTATCTCGGTGTCGCGCGTCGGTGGCTCGGCCCAGACCAAGATCATCAAGAAGCTGTCGGGCGGCATCCGTATCTCGCTGGCCCAGTACCGCGAGCTGGCTGCGTTCGCGCAGTTCGCCTCGGACCTGGACGAAGCCACCCGCAAGCAGCTGGAGCGTGGCCAGCGCGTCACCGAGCTGATGAAGCAGAAGCAGTACGCGCCGATGTCGATCGCCAACCAGGCGCTGTCGATCTACGCCGTCAACGAGGGTTACCTCGACGACGTGCCGGTCAACAAGCTGCTGGCGTTCGAAGAAGGCCTGCACGCCCACTTCGCCAACACCCAGGGCGAGCTGGTCAGCAAGGTCAACGCCACCGGCGGTTGGGACAACGACATCGAAGGTGCCTTCAAGAAGGGCATCGCCGAGTTCAAGACCACCGGCAGCTGGTAATCGCGGTCCTGTAGAGCGGAGCCTCTGGCTCCGCTGGACCAGATGACAAACGGTTGAACAACGCGGGGCAGCAGCCCCGCGCCACGGGAAACAAGAGATGGCAAGCGGACGCGAAATCAAAACCAAGATCAAGAGCGTGCAGAACACCCGCAAGGTGACGCGCGCCCTGGAAATGGTCTCGGCCTCCAAGATCCGCAAGGCGCAGGATCGGATGAAGACCTCGCGTCCGTACGCGCAGGCGATGAAGCAGGTGATCGGTCACCTGGCCCAGGCCAGCACCGACTACCAGCATCCGTTCCTGGTCGAGCGCGAGCAGGTCAAGCGGGTCGGCTTCATCGTGATCTCCTCCGATCGCGGCCTGGCCGGCGGCCTGAACAACAACCTGTTCCGCAGGATGCTGGGCGAAGCCAAGGCATGGCAGGACAAGGGCGCGGAAGTGGACCTGGTGACCATCGGCCAGAAGGCATCGACCTTCTTCCGCCGCGTGAAGGTCAACATGGTCGGCAGCGTGACCCACATCGGCGACGTGCCGAAGCTGGAATCGCTGATCGGCGTGATCAAGGTCATGCTCGACGCCTTCACCGAAGGCAAGGTCGACCGCGTGTACCTGGTCTACAACCGCTTCGTGAACACCATGACGCAGAAGGCCAGCTTCGATCAGCTGCTGCCGCTGCCGCCGGCTGAGAAGCAGGTCGCTCACCACGACTGGGATTACCTGTACGAACCCGATGCCGCGACCGTGCTGGAGCACGTGATGACGCGTTACATCGAGTCGCTGGTGTACCAGGCGCTGCTGGAAAACGTTGCCTCCGAACATGCCGCACGTATGGTCGCGATGAAGGCGGCGAGCGACAACGCCAACAAGCTGATCGGTGAGCTGCAGCTGGTCTACAACAAGGCACGCCAGGCAGCGATCACCCAGGAAATCTCCGAAATCGTCGGCGGCGCGGCAGCAGTCTGACCGCGTTCGTTCAAAGCACACATTTAGAGGATGCAGCAATGAGTCAGGGCAAGATCGTTCAGATCATCGGCGCGGTCGTCGACGTCGAATTCCCGCGTGAGTCGGTGCCGAAGGTGTACGACGCACTGAAGGTCGACAACACCGAAATCACCCTCGAAGTCCAGCAGCAGCTGGGCGACGGCGTGGTGCGTACCATCGCCCTCGGTTCCACCGACGGCCTGAAGCGCAACCTGGTTGCCACCAACACCGACCGCGGCATCTCCGTGCCGGTCGGCGCTGGCACCCTGGGCCGCATCATGGACGTGCTCGGCCGTCCGATCGACGAAGCCGGCCCGGTGGCCGCCAGCGACAGCTGGGAAATCCACCGTGCGGCCCCGTCGTACGAAGACCAGTCCCCGGCTACCGAGCTGCTGGAAACCGGCATCAAGGTCATCGACCTGATGTGCCCGTTCGCCAAGGGCGGCAAGGTCGGCCTGTTCGGCGGCGCCGGCGTCGGCAAGACCGTCAACATGATGGAGCTGATCAACAACATCGCCAAGGCGCACAGCGGTCTGTCCGTGTTCGCCGGCGTGGGTGAGCGTACCCGTGAGGGCAACGACTTCTACCACGAAATGAAGGACTCCAACGTCCTCGACAAGGTTGCGATGGTGTACGGCCAGATGAACGAGCCGCCGGGCAACCGTCTGCGCGTCGCCCTGACCGGCCTGACCATGGCCGAGTACTTCCGCGACGAGAAGGACGAAAACGGCAAGGGCAAGGACGTCCTGCTGTTCGTCGACAACATCTACCGTTACACCCTGGCCGGTACCGAAGTGTCGGCACTGCTGGGCCGCATGCCGTCCGCCGTGGGTTACCAGCCGACCCTGGCCGAGGAAATGGGCGTCCTGCAGGAGCGCATCACCTCCACCAAGAACGGTTCGATCACCTCGATCCAGGCCGTCTACGTTCCCGCGGACGACCTGACCGACCCGTCGCCGGCGACCACCTTCGCCCACCTGGACTCGACCGTCACCCTGTCGCGTTCGATCGCCTCGCTGGGTATCTACCCGGCCGTCGATCCGCTGGACTCCACCAGCCGCCAGATGGATCCGCTGGTCATCGGCCACGAGCACTACGACACCGCCCAGCGCGTCCAGCAGACCCTGCAGAAGTACAAGGAACTGAAGGACATCATCGCGATCCTGGGCATGGACGAGCTGTCCGAAGAGGACAAGCAGGCCGTGTCGCGCGCCCGTAAGATCGAGCGCTTCTTCAGCCAGCCGTTCCACGTGGCCGAAGTGTTCACCGGTTCGCCGGGCAAGTACGTGCCGCTGAAGGACACCATCCGTGGCTTCAAGGCCATCGTCGATGGCGAGTACGACCACCTGCCGGAGCAGGCGTTCTACATGGTCGGCGGCATCGAAGAAGCGGTCGAGAAGGCCAAGAAGATGGCCGAGAAGGCCTGATCCGGGACGGGCGGGAGCGATCCTGCCCGACCTGACGCCGGCGCCGGGCAACCGCCCGCGCCGGTGGACTCCCACGGTGGCATTGCGCCGCCGCGAACAGCGAAGAGATTTGCATGAGCACGATCCGTTGCGACATCGTCAGCGCCGAGCAGGAAATCTTCCGTGGCGAAGCGACCCTGGTCGTGGCCACCGGTGAGCTGGGCGAACTGGGCATCGCGCCCAAGCACGCGCCGCTGATCACCCGCCTGAAGCCGGGCAAGGTGGTGGTGACCACGCCGAATGGCGAGCAGCTGGATTTCGCCATTTCCGGCGGCATCCTGGAAGTGCAGCCGCAGGTGGTGACCGTGCTGGCCGACACCGCGATCCGCGCGCAGGACATCGACGAAGCCTCGGTCCGCAAGGCCAAGGAAGAAGCCGAGCGCATCCTGGCCAACCGCGGCGAAGCGATGGAAGTGGCTGAAGCCCAGCAGAAGCTGGCCGAAGCCGTCGTCCAGCTGCAGGCCCTGGAGCGCCTGCGCAAGAACCTCAAGCACTGAGGTTTCTCGCGCTGCATCCACGAGAACGCCGGCCCTGTGCCGGCGTTTTTGTTTGTGCGAGGTAGAGTGTCGGCTGGGCAGAGTCGACTGTCAGTCGACTATCGCGCGCAGCGCGGGATTTCCGCAGTCTGATGGAAGAGCAGTCGACCAACAGTCGACTCTACCGATCCCGATCCCGATCCCGATCCCGATCCCGATCCCAGCGCCGTATCAGCGGTAGACCACGCAGCGCATCAGCAGGAAGGACACGCACGCCAGCCCGCCTTCCACCAGCGGCTTGGCCAGCCAGGTGTACTGCAGGCCCAGCGCGTGGTCGACCAGGCTCACCAGCAACGTGCTTGTCGCGGTCAGCAGCAGCCACAGCCCGAAGAAGCGTGAAAATCGACGCCAGCCAAGGCGCGCATCACCTGCGTTGGCAAAGGTGTAACGGCCGTTGAGCCAGAAGCCCAGCAGCATCCCGGCCAGGCGACCGGCAATGTTGGCAGGCACCACCGGCAGGCCCAGCGCGGTCGCGGTGACGAACACCAGCCAGTCGAGCAGCAGCTGCACGAGCCCGATGATGAGATAGGTGCTTCCCTGGCGGACGAGGCCCATCAGTGCGGTGAAGGAGGTGGGATGCACATGTTAACGGCCCACGCTCTAGAATCATCGGCAACGAACCACGGACTGCCGTTTCCATGACCCAACCCCTGCACGTCATCATCCTCGCCGCTGGCGCGGGCAAGCGCATGAAGTCGGTGCTGCCGAAGGTGCTGCAGCCGATCGCCGGCCAGCCGATGCTGGCGCATGTGATCGATGCGGCCCGCGAACTGCAGCCCTCGGCGATCCACGTGGTCTACGGCCATGGTGGTGAAGCGGTGCGCCAGCACTTCGCCGACCAGCCCGACCTGCAATGGGCTGAACAGGCACGGCAGCTGGGCACCGGCCATGCGGTGGCCCAGGCGATGCCGCAGGTGCCTGACGCCGCGCAGGTGCTGGTGCTGTACGGCGACGTGCCACTGATCCGCGCGCAGACCCTGCGCGACCTGCTGGCGCAGCCGGGTCGCCTGGCGGTGCTGGTCGCCGATGTCGATGACCCGACCGGTTATGGCCGCGTGCTGCGCGATGCCGAAGGCAAGGTGGGCTCCATTGTCGAGCAGAAGGACGCTACCGACGACCAGCTGCGTGTGCGCACGATCAATACCGGCATCATTGCCGCCGAGTCGACCGCGCTGCGGCGCTGGCTGTCGCAGTTGTCCAACAGCAACGCGCAGGGCGAGTACTACCTGACCGACGTGTTCGCCTTTGCCGCGCACGAGTACACCCCTGCCGAAATGGCACTGGTGGCCGACGCGCAGGAAGCCGAAGGGGCAAACGATCCCTGGCAGCTTTCGCAGCTGGAGCGTGCCTGGCAGCGCCGCGCGGTACGGGCCCTGTGCGCGCAGGGCGCGCGCGTGCGTGACCCGGCACGACTGGATATCCGTGGCACCGTCACCGTGGGCAGCGATGTGCTGATCGATGTCGATGTCGTTCTGGAAGGCCACATCGTGCTCGGCGACGGCGTCACCGTGGGCCCGTTCAACCGGCTGAAGGACGTCAATCTTGGCCCGGGCACTGAAGTGCGCGCGCATTGTGATCTTGAAGGCGTGGTCACCGAAGGTGCTGCGCTGGTGGGACCGTTCGCGCGGCTGCGTCCGGGGACCGTGCTCGCAGACGGCGTGCACGTGGGCAACTTCGTCGAGACCAAGAAGGTCACCCTCGGTGTTGGCAGCAAGGCCAACCACCTGACCTACCTGGGCGATGCGGTGATCGGCAGCAAGGTGAACATCGGTGCCGGCACCATCACCTGCAACTACGACGGCGTGAACAAGTCGACCACCACCATCGGCGACAACGCCTTCATTGGTTCCAACAGTTCGCTGGTAGCACCGGTGACCATTGGCGACAGTGCGACGATTGCCGCCGGTTCGGTCATCACCCGCGACGCCCCGGATGGCAAGCTGACACTGGCACGTGCACGACAGGAAACCATCGATGGCTGGAAGCGCCCGCTCAAGAAGTCCTGAGCCACGCATCCCGCATGCCGATGAACTCGGCATGCTGCCGGCAATTGAACAACGTGCCGGTGAACTGCTGAAGGGTCACCAGGCCTACCCGGTGTTTGCCGGGCATGGTCTGGACCTGCCGACGCTGCAGGATGGCCTTCAACGTGGCCAGTTGTGGGTGGTGGATGCGGCTGACGGTGGTATCGCGGGTTACCTGCTGGCCGGTGAACTCTGCGGTGAATTCCATGTGCTGCAGATGGACGTGGATACCGCACACGCGCGGCGTGGCTACGGCCGCGCTTTGCTGCGCCATGCCTTGGCGCAGGCGAGGGTGGGAGGCTACGCGGCCGCGGTGCTGACCACGCTGTCCGATGTGCCGTGGAATGCGGCCTTCTATGCCAGCGAAGGATTCGACGTAGTGCCCGAGGTGCAGTGGAACGATGGCCTGCGCGCGGTGATGGCCGAAGAGGCTGCGCTCGGGTTCCCGATGCACCTGCGGGTGGCGATGCGGCAGGTTTGGTAGGTGCCGACCTTGGTCGGCACATCCGCGCATGGCGTGGACCTATCCGCTCAACCCACCGGCAACAGGATCGACACGCACAACCCGCCATCGCCGCGATTCTGCAGTGATACCCGGCCGCCATGCGCTTCCACGATCTCGCGGGTCAAGGCCAAGCCCAGCCCGGTGCCATTGCGCTTGGTCGAATAGAACGGCATCAGCGCATTCTGCAGCACCTGCTCGTTCATGCCCTTGCCGCGATCCAGTACGTCCAGGCGCAGCCACTGCGGCAGCCGCGTGAGTTGCACCTGTACGTCGTCGTTGGGCGGTTCTGCTTCGGCGCAGGCTTCGTGCGCGTTCTTCAACAGGTTCAGCAGGGCCTGCCCGAACTGGGCGATGTCGATGCGGCTGCTCAGTTCCTCGTCCGGCTCACGTTCCATGCCGAACGGGATCTGCTGGCGCAGGCTGGACAGGAAGGGGGCCCAGTGCACGGTCTGCAACTGCGGCTGCGGCAGCTTGGCAAAGCGCGCATAGCCGCGGATGAAGCCCTCCAGGTGGCGTGCACGATCCTCGATGGTGGTGAAGATCTCCGGCAGCCGGTCAAAGCGCTCACGCTGCACCAGTACACCGCCGGAGTGGGCCAGCGAGGCAATCGGTGCCAGCGAGTTGTTGAGCTCGTGGCTGATCACCCGGATCACCTTCTTCCAGGTCTGTACTTCCTGGCGGCGCAGCTCGGCGGTCAGCAGGCGCACCAGCAGCAGGTCGTGCGGACGACCATTGAGCTGGAAGGCGCGGCGCGAGAGGTGGTACACCTGCTCGTCATCCTCATCGCCGTCCTCGCCCTCGGCATGCACCGCGAACAGGCTGTCGCCACCGCGGGCGATGGCATCGCGCAGCTCCACCGGCACCTGTTCCAGCACGTCCTCCAGGCGTTGGCCTTCCAGCTTCCAGCCGCCATGCAGCAGCTTGCGCGCAGCCAGATTGGAGAACACCACGCGGGCGATGCCATCACCGCCCGAGGCGATCAGCAGCATCGCCACCGGCGTGTTCTGCACCATCGTGTCCAGCAGAAGTTCGCGTTGCACCAGGCCCTGCCGCTGTGCACGCAGCACATCGCCCAGTTCGCGGTGTGCCTGCACCAGGTCGCCGAGCTCGTCATTGCCGGGCCAGTGCACGCCGAAGTTGTATTCGCCGTCGCGATAGCTGCTGGTGGTGCCCGCCAGGGCCCGCATCAGTGACCGCACCGGGGCGGTAGCGCGACGCAGGGTCCACCACATCAGCGACAGCAGGATCAACGCCGACACCGTGGTCACCACCCAGCCATGGTCCATCCAGTAGGCCAGCAGCCACGGCAACGCGGCGGCCAGCGCCAGCACCGGCAGCAGGCGCAGGAACAGGCGGAAAGTGAACGAGCGCCGTTTCATTCTCGCGGGATACCGTGGCGGTCCATGCGCCGGTACAGCGCCTGGCGGCTCAGGCCGAGTTCGGCGGCGGCCTGGGCGATGACGCCATGGTTGCGCGCCAGTACCTCTTCGATGCGCGCGCGGTCGGGGTCATTGCCCGCACTGGGGGCCGGGCGCGGTGCTGCGGCTGCGCGCGGCAGATTGAGATCGGCCACTTCAATGCGGTTGCCGGTGGCCAGCAGTTCGGCGCGCTGGATCACGTTGCGCAGTTCGCGCACGTTGCCTGGCCACGGGTGCCGCTGCAGGGCGGCGGTGGCGGCGCTGGACAGGGGCTTGCCAGCGGTCAGGAAGCGCTCGGCCAGCGGCACGATGTCGCCCGGGCGATCGGCCAGCGGCGGCAGCACCAGTTCCACCGTGTTGAGGCGGTAATAGAGGTCTTCGCGGAAGGTGCCGTCGCGGATCATCGCCGGCAGGTCGGCATTGGTCGCGCTGACCACGCGGACCTTGACCTGGCGTTCGCGGTTGGAGCCCAGGCGCTCGAAGCGGCCGGTTTCCAGCACACGCAGCAGCTTCATCTGCCCGCCCAGCGACAGGTTGCCGATCTCATCCAGGAACAGGGTGCCACCATCGGCGGCCTCGAACTTGCCTTCGCGCGCCTTGTTGGCGCCGGTATACGCACCGGCCTCGGCACCGAACAGTTCGGCCTCGATCAGTTCCGAAGGCAGCGCGCCACAGTTGACCGCCACGAATGGACCCTTGGCCACCAGGGAATTGGCCTGGATGATCTGCGCGATCTTCTCCTTGCCGGCACCGTTCGCGCCGGTGATCAGTACCGGCAGTTCCGAGCGTGCGACCTGGCAGGCGAGAGCGATGACGCGCTCGCTGGCAGGGTCGGCGAAGACCGCGCCGCACAGGTCATACTTCTCTTCCAGCGCATTGCGCTGGCGCAGTTCACGGCTGCGGCGCCGGTCCAGTTCGCGGCGCGCCTCGGACAGTTCCAGCAGGTTGTTGACCGTGGTCATCAGCTTGCGGTCGTCCCAGGGCTTGGCCAGGTAGTCGGCCGCACCGGCCTTGACCAGATCCACCGCGCTGCTGAGGTGGGTCCAGGCCGTCAGCAGGATCACCGGCAGATCGGGATGGCGCGCGCGGATCTGCGCGAACAGGGCCTCGCCTTCTTCGCCGGAGGTGGTGTCCTCGCTGAAGTTCATGTCCTGGATCACCAGGTCGACCGGCTGCGACTCCAGCAGGGCCAGCCCTTCGGACGGGCTCTGCGCCTGCAGGGTGTCGATGTCGTGCAGGGAGAACAGCACGTCCAGCGCGGTACCCACGCTGGCGTTGTCGTCGATGATCAGGATCGCAGGCATCAAGCGGTTCTGCAGAAAGGGATGGGCGGCGCCGTTGGAGCCGTTCGTGTCCACGCACCGGGAGAGCCCGGCGCCACCCATCAAGCATAGCCAAACCCGTGGCTGTGCAGGAGCGGCCCTCGCTCAGCGCCGGGGAGGCGCCGGGGGCCGTGGCGGCGCAGGTGGCGGCGGCACCTCCAGCGCCTGGCGCCAGGCTGCGGCGTCGACCGCCACCGTCAGTTCGCGCTTGTCGCGGCGCAGCAACAGATAGGCGGTGGCTGCGTTGGAATGACGCAGGGCCTCGGCAAGGTGTTCGACCCGGCGCACCGCCGTGTCGTCCACGCGCAGGATGCGATCGCCACTGCGCACGCCGAAGCGCATTTCCGGGCTGGCGGCCTCCACGCGCACCTGGCCCTCCGTTGAGCGCAAGGACAACCGCGCGGCATCCTGGCGCCACTCCAGTGTCTGCGCACTGCCACCGCCGGCCAGCGCCGGCAATGGCAGGAGCAGCATCAGGCACATCGCGCGGGCACGCATCTCACGCGCCCCGCGTGGCGACCGCAGGCGGCACCGCTGCCGCACGCCGCGCCGGCCCGAACACGGCGATCTGGCCCAGCACCCACAGCAGCAGTGCACCCAGCGGCAGGTAGTACAGCGGCATGCGCGGCAGCTCGTACAGGTTCATCAGCGCCAGGTTGATGGCGTAGGCCGCCAGCATGCCCAGCACGATGCCCAGCGTGGCCAGCAGGAAGTTCTCGGTCTGGAAGTAGCGCAGGATCTGCCCACGGGTCGCGCCCAGCGCACGGCGGATGCCGATCTGCTTGCTGCGCTGCTGCACCCAGAAGCTGGCCAGGCCGATGATGCCCAGCGCGGTGACCACCAGCAGCGAGATGCTGACGGTGATCAGCAGGCCGACCATCGCGCGGTCGTTCTTGAAGAAGTCCTTGCGCTGGTCTTCATAGGTCAGCTTGTCGCGCATCAGCCGGTTGGGGTCGTTGCGTTCCAGCGCGGCGGCACCGGCATCGAGTACTTCCTTGCGGCGTTCCGGCGAAGTGCGCAGCACATACGTGCCACCTTCGTCGAAGGTGCGCCGCATGGGCAGCAGCATCGAGTTGGTCCAGTTGTCATTCCAGCCGTTGGGCGTGCTGAGCGTGTCGACGATGCCGACCACATGCAGCGGCTGCTTGCCCATGTAGTAGGTCTTGCCCAGCGCACTGCCATTGGGTTCCATCTTGGCGGCGGTGGCCTGGGTGAGGATGACCGGGATCGCGTTCTCCTTTGCGCCGCCCTTGCTGGCGTCTTCGAAGTTCTGGTACTCGTCGGGCAGGAAATCGCGGCCTGCGATCAGGTTGATGCCCATCGTGGCCAGCCCGTTCTCGGACAGGGTGTACATCGAGGCGTTGGTGGTCGGCCGTTCCTGGTCGATCACACGCGAAATGCTGCTGCTGGAGGAGCCGTTGCGGAAGGGGACCTGGTTGATGATGGTGACGTTGCTGACGCCGGGAATCGCGCGCAGCGACGCCAGGTCCTCGCGGGTGCGGGCCATGGCGTCGGTCTGCTTGCCGATGCCGCTGACGCGCAGCATGACCAGTTCGCTCTCGGCGATGCCGCTGGGCATGCTGATCTTCTCCACGCGCTGGCTGACCAGGAACAGCGCGTTGCAGACGATGGCGCAGGTCAGTGCGACTTCCAGCACGATCAGGGCAGCGGCGGTCTTGTGCCGGCGCAGCGTGCTGAGGATGGGGCGGATGTCCATGGGAGTCCTCGTTCGGGTGCTTACTGCGACTTGAGCTGGATGGCCGGGGTGACCTGCATGGCGCGCCAGGCGGGCAGGAACCCGGCGGCAAGACTGGCGAGCAGGGTCAGGCCCAGCGCGAGCAGCAGCATGTTGCCGTCCAGGTGGGCCAGCTTTGCGTATTCCACCGGTTGCTGGCGCACCGCGAACAGGCCAAGCAGGGCCAGACCGATACCCAGCACGCCACCGACAACGCCGACCGCACCGGCTTCCACCAGGCACTGCAGGAAGATCTGGCCACGGCTGGCACCGAGGGCGCGGCGCACGCCGATCTCACCACTGCGGCGCAGGAACTTGGCCAGCAGCAGGCCCACCGTGTTGACCAGGCAGACGCCCAGGAAGCCCAGCGCCAGCCACAGCTGCAGGCGCACATCGCTGGGGACCGCGCCATTGAAGTCCAGCCATTCCATCACGGTGCGCAGGCGCACGTTCGGCGGATGCTTGAAGCGGCCGGCCTCGCGCTGCTGGGTCGAATAGTTCTCCAGGTAGCGGCGGTAGTCGGCGGCCTTGGCCGGGTCCATCTCCACCCAGTACTGCAGCCACGCGCACGGTGCG
Organism: Stenotrophomonas mexicanensis; assembly: GCF_032911605.1. Taxonomy (NCBI): domain Bacteria; kingdom Pseudomonadati; phylum Pseudomonadota; class Gammaproteobacteria; order Lysobacterales; family Lysobacteraceae; genus Stenotrophomonas; species Stenotrophomonas mexicanensis. Next base: position 51,105 of record NZ_JAWJTG010000003.1, on the reverse strand, counting down.
TTGAGCGAGTAGCTGTTGCCGTCGGGATTCTCGCCGAAGCAGTTCATGTTGCCGTTGTTGCCCAGCTTCAGGTCGAAGGAGGTGGAGATCGGCAGCAGCAGGTCCTCGTTCTTGCCGTAGCTGCCCGTGGTCAGGTCGTAGAAGTGCGGCTCCGGGCTCCATTCCTTCATCACGCCGACAATGCGGTAGCTCTGCCCTTCCATGCGCAGGTCGCGGCCCACGCTGTTGGCGCCCTGGTACAGCTTGTCATTGAGCGCCTTGGAGATGACCACCACGCGTGCACGGCCTTCATCGTCCTCGCGCGTCCAGGAGCGGCCGTACTGCATGGGCACCTCGAACATCGGGAAGAAGTCGGCCGAGGTCCAGCGGGTGTCGATGCTGAAGGGCTTGAGAGTGCTGTTGTCCGGTTCGATGGTACCGCCGCCGCCGCTCATCAGTGCCTGGCGCTCGCCCTTGGCCTCGCGCAGCAGGGCTTCACCGTCGAAGCGGGTCAGCTGGGTTTCCGGTTCCTCGCCAGCGACATAGGCGCCGGTCGCGGCATCAAGCTGCACATAGAACAGGCGGTCACTCTTGCCGGGGATCGGGTCACCGGACAGCACATGGAACACCGTCAGCGTGGTCATCGAGGCGCCGATGCCTAGCGCGATAGCAATCACCATCAACGCGGTCAGTACCTTGTTGCGGCGGAAGCTGCGCACCGCCAATCGGGCGTAGTAGGCGAACATGGTCGGGCCCTCACTCGTTGACGGCGACGATGTGGCGCGGCGGGGTGGCCAGCACCGGCTCGCGCACCAGGTCGGTCACCTGGCCATCGACGATGTGCACGTTGCGCTGCGCGCGCGCGGCCAGTTCCGGATCGTGGGTGACCATCACGATGGTGGTGCCGGCAGCGTTGATCTCCTCCAGCAGTTCCATCACGCCGCGGGCCATTTGTGTGTCCAGGTTGCCGGTCGGTTCGTCGGCCAGCAGCAGGCGCGGGCTGCCGGCAAGCGCACGCGCGATGGCCGCGCGCTGCTGCTGGCCACCCGACAGTTCATTCGGATAATGCTTCATGCGCGAGCCGAGGCCGACCTGGCTCAGCGCCTTCTCGATACGTTCGCGGCGCTCGTTGGCGCTCATCTTCCGATAGCGCAGCGGCACGTCGACGTTGTCGAACAGGTTCAGGTCGGGGATCAGGTTGAAGCCCTGGAAGATGAAGCCGATCTTCTGGTTGCGCAGGCGGCTGCGCGCATCATCGCCCAGCGTGCTCACGTCCTGGCCGTCAAGCATGTAGGTGCCGCTGGTGAAGGTTTCCAGCAGGCCGGCGATATTGAGGAAGGTGGTCTTGCCGGAGCCTGACGGGCCGGTGACGGCGACGAACTCACCTTCCTTGACCTGCAGTTCCAGCGAGCGCAGTGCGTGGGTTTCCACCTGTTCGGTGCGGAAGACCTTGGCGACCGAACGCATTTCGAGCATGTACATGGGGTGTCCTCTCTCCAGGATTCAGGTATCAGGTATCAGTTGACGGAGACGCGTTCGGCGTCCTTGAACAGGTCGCTGCCAGAGACCACGATGCGGTCGCCCGGCTGCACACCCGACTTGATTTCCACTTCGCCCAGGCTGCTGACGCCCAGTTCCACCGGACGCCGCACTGCGGTGCGGCCATCCATCACGTAGGCGATGCCGTTGCCCTGTTCGACGAACGGGCCGCGCTCGACCTTCAGCACGTCCTTGCGGGTGTCGAGCAGCACGCGCACCGACATCCGCTGGCTCTGGCGCAGGCCTTCCGGCTGCGCGCTGGCGAAGCGCACGCGGGCGTTGACCTCGCCGTTGACCACTTCCGGCGACACCGCACTGATCTCGCCCGGGAACGGCTTGCCGTTGCCGCCGGTCAGCTGCGCCGGCATGCCGATCGCCAGGTCGCGGGCGAAGCTCTCCGGCACCTTGATCTCGACCTCGAACTTGGACAGGTCGACCACGCCCAGCACGGGCGCATTGGCGGCCAGGTTGGTGGACTGGATGGCCTGCACCTGGCCGACCTGGCCGTCGAACGGTGCGCGCAGGGTCAGCGCGTCCACCTGGCGCTGCACCTCGGCCACCACCGCCTTCTGGCGGTCGGCCAGCAGGCGCTTGTTGCGGGCGTCCAGGTCCGCGCCCTGGCTCTGCAGGCGGGCATCGGTGGTGGCGTTGGCCAGCGTGATGTCGGCCTTCTTCAGCGAGTCCTTGGCCTTGGCCAGATCGATCTGCGGTACTGCACCGCCGTCGTAACCGCGCTGGTAGCGCTGCAGGTCGCGGTCGGCGGCCTGGCGCTCGATGGTGGCCTGGTCGGTTTCCTTGCGCGACTTGGCGCGGGCCAGGGTGGCGTCCAGCGCGGCGCGGCTGGCCTCGGCTTCCAGGCCGGCCAGGGTGGCCTGCTCCTGGGCCAGCTTGCTGCGCAGTTCCGGGCTGTCGATGACCGCCAGCTCTTGGTCCTTCTTGACCACGTCACCGGCAACGACTTTCAGGTCCACGGTACCGGCCGAGATGGCGTACAGGATCGGGCTGTTGGCGGCAATCACCCGACCGTCGGCGGCGATGTCACGGACCAGGTCACCGCGCTTCACTTCGGCGATGCGCACGCGGCTGCTGTCGTAGGAGCGGCTGGCGTTGGACCAGGCGTACACGGCCCAGCCGATGCCGGCCAGCAGCGCGATGGCGCCCAGTGCCGGCCAGCGGTAACGCTGCCAGTTGGCGCGGGTGGTGCCGGCCGGGGCGGAGGAAACGATCTGGTCCTGTGCGGAGGTGTCGCGGATCATCGGGTGCGTGCCTGACGGTGGTAGTGGGTACCAAGCACGTAGCGTGCCAACTTTATTTCCTTTTGGGTCAATGGGTTGGGAGTCGCCCTGAAGTGTCCGGGTGTCCGCGGACACCTTTCCGGACACTTTCATTAAGCGGACAGGAGGGGGAGCGCGGGCCCGCAGGCTAGAATGCGGCGATCGTCTTCAAGGAAACGCGTGACATGTGTGGAATCGTGGGTGCGATCGCTGATCGCGACGTAGTGCCGGTGCTGATCGAAGGCCTGAAGCGCCTTGAGTACCGTGGTTACGATTCCTCGGGCATCGCGGTGATCGACCATGCCGAACGGCCGGATGTGCGCCGCGTGCGTCGTACCGGCCGTGTGTCGGAAATGGCCACTGCGGCCGAGGCCGAGGGCTTCAATGCAGTGCTGGGCATCGGCCATACGCGCTGGGCCACCCATGGCGGTGTCACCGAGGCCAACGCGCATCCGCACATCAGCCACGGCGTGGCGCTGGTGCACAACGGCATCATCGAGAACCACGAAGAGCAGCGCGAGAAGCTGCGTGCGCTGGGCTACAGCTTCGAGTCGCAGACCGATACCGAAGTCATTGCGCACCTGATCCACCATCACCTGAAGGACGGCGATGACCTGCTGGTGGCGTTGCAGCACACGGTGAAGGAGCTGACCGGTGCCTATGCGCTGGCCGTGGTCAGCCGCGCCGAGCCGGAGCGCTTCGTGTGCGCGCGCATGGGCTGCCCGCTGCTGATCGGTCTGGGCGAGGGCGAGAACTTCGTGGCGTCCGACGTTTCGGCGGTGATCTCGGCCACCCGCAAGGTGATCTTCCTGGAAGAGGGCGACACCGCCGAAATCCGCCGCGACGGCGTGCGCATCTTCGATGAGCATGACCAGCCGATCGAGCGCGAGGTGCACCTGTCCGACGTATCGCTGGCATCGCTGGAGCTGGGCCCGTACCGCCACTTCATGCAGAAGGAAATCCACGAGCAGCCGCGCGCGCTGGGCGACACCATCGAGGCAGCGATCGACGCCGGTGGTTTCCCGGCCGAACTGTTCGGCAAGAATGCCGAGGCCGTGCTGTCAGGCATCGAAGGCGTGCAGATCATCGCCTGCGGCACCAGCTATTACGCCGGCCTGACCGCGCGCTACTGGATCGAAGCCATTGCCGGCCTGCCGTGCAGCGTGGAGATTGCCAGCGAGTACCGCTACCGCGCCGCCTATGCGAACCCGAAGCACCTGATCGTCACCATCTCCCAGTCCGGCGAAACGCTGGACACGATGGAGGCGCTGAAGTACGCCAAGTCGCTGGGCCACACGCACACGCTGTCGATCTGCAATGTGCCGGAAAGCGCGATTCCGCGCGCCAGCGAGCTGGTCTGCTACACCCGTGCCGGCGCCGAGATCGGCGTGGCGTCGACCAAGGCCTTCACCACCCAGCTGGCCGCACTGTTCCAGCTGACCGTGGTGCTGGGCAAGCTGCATGGCCGCATCGACGCGGCGCAGGAAGCGGACTACCTGGAGCAGCTGCGCTTCCTGCCGGGCAGCGTGCAGCACGCGCTGAACATGGAGCCGCAGATCGCCGCCTGGGCCGAGCGTTTCGCCCGCAAGAGCAGTGCGCTGTTCCTGGGTCGTGGCCTGCATTACCCGATCGCGCTGGAAGGCGCGCTCAAGCTCAAGGAAATCTCCTACATCCACGCCGAGGCCTATCCGGCGGGCGAGCTGAAGCATGGCCCGCTGGCGCTGGTGGACGAGGACATGCCGGTAGTGGTGATCGCGCCCAACGACAGCCTGCTGGAGAAGGTGAAGTCGAACATGCAGGAAGTACGCGCGCGCGGCGGCGAGCTGTTCGTGTTCGCCGACCAGGACAGCAACTTCAACGAGTCCGAAGGCGTGCATGTGATCCGTACGCCGCGCCATGCCGGCGTGCTCAGCCCCATCGTGCACACCATCCCGGTGCAGCTGCTGGCGTACCACACCGCACTGGCACGTGGCACCGACGTGGATAAGCCACGCAACCTGGCCAAGAGCGTGACGGTGGAGTAACTCCGCCGGAACCGCTGGAAGCTGCATGCGAAAGGGGCCCACGTGGCCCCTTTCGTTTGCGTCGCTGGCAATGCCAAGTGGGACAGCCACCGGGTGTTCTGTCCGCCGTCGGCAGCAGGCAATCAATCTTTAATGCGCGACATCGCCTGTATTCAGCGGCGGTTTCAGCCGCGGTGCCATTCTCTGGATCGTCAGTTGGTTCCCACGACGAACTGTCCTATCGATGCCGGTAGTGACCGATGGTCGCAGTCGTAGAATCGATTTGACCGAGGGCCGGGTTGAGCGGTTGAACCCACCTCGTTCGCGTTGCAGCACGTCGTCTGCCGATCCATTTCCACCGGCAGCCGGGTGCGCCAGACGTGCGCTGAAAGGTCTGTTCCCGGGGAGGGGGCGTATCGGAAGAGCACACTTTTTTGACTTCAGTGACCTGCACCAGGAAACAAGAATGAACGTCCGCGAACTCCTGCAATCCAAGAAAGAAGCTGTCATCACCATCGACGCCGAAGACACCATCGGTGCCGCCGCCCACAAGATGAGCGCGAACAAGATCGCTGCGCTGGTGGTGATGAAGGACGATGCCCCGGTTGGCATCATTTCCGAGAAGGACATCGTGCGTACCCTGGCCGACGACGGCCCGCAGGCCGGCCGCCGCGTGATCTCCAGCCTGCCGTCCACCGGTCTGGAAGGCATCGCGCCGGAAGCCACCCTGAAGCAGGCCATGTCGTTGATGACGTACTCGCGGCGCCGTCATCTGATGGTCACCGAAGGCACCCTGCTGGTTGGCATCCTCAGCCTGGGTGACATCGTGAAGAACCTGCTGGGCGAGCTGGAGCTGGAAAAGGCCGTGCTGCAGGACATCTACATGGCCGCCCACTGAGGGCTGGACCCTTGGATGCAGAGAAGCCGGGCATTGCCCGGCTTCTTCGTTCACGGCTTCGGTGATATCAGAAAGTGACCTTCACCGAATCGGCGCTGTAGTTCGCCGGACCGTGGTAGACCACTTCGATGTTGTTGCCATCCGGATCGAGCACGAACGCGCCGTAGTAGCCCGGGTGGTAAGGGCGTTCACCCGGCGCGCCGTTGTCGGTGCCGCCGGCGGCGATCGCGGCGGTATGGAAGGCATCGACGGTGGCGCTGTCGCGGGCCTGGAAGGCCAGATGGTGGCGCCCGGTGAGCTGGCCGGCGGCGGCCTCGCTGCTGGCGCTGGAAATGAACAGCTCATCGGCCCAGAAGTAATCCTCGCCTTCGCCGGCGATCGGGATGCCGATCGTATCGAACACCGCCTGGTAGAAGCGCCGGCTGGCGGCCAGGTCGCGTACGACCAGCTGGATGTGGTCGATCAGTCGCCCGCGGTGCAGTTCCATCGTTTCCATACGAACCTCGCAAAAAAGGGGACGGAGGGGATTAAGTCGCTTCCGGCCAATAGTGCCAGAAACGACTTAATCCCCCTCCGTCCCCTTTTTGGGTCAGACGTTGGAGATGATCTCGACCCAGTAGCCGTCCGGGTCCTTGATGAAGGCCAGGTTCTTCATGCGGCCGTCGGTCAGGCGCTTCTGGAAGGTCACGCCCAGGTCTTCAAATCGCTGGCAGGCGGTCTCGATGTCCGGCACCGACACGCAGATGTGGCCGAAGCCGCGCGGGTCGCTGTTGCCATCGTGGTAGACCGCGCCGTCCTGGGTTTCAGTGCCGTGGTTGTGGGTCAGTTCCAGCACGCCCGGCAGGCCGGCCATCCACACGCGGCGCTGGCTGTCGTCTTCCGGCACCACCGCGCCGGCCGGTACGTAGGCCAGGAAGTACAGGCTGAACTGGGCGTCCGGGAAGTCGCGCTTGTCGATCAGCTGGTAGCCGAGCACGCGGGTGTAGAAGTCCAGCGAGGCGGTGATGTCCTTCACCCGCAGCATGGTGTGGTTGAACACGAAGCCGGTGGTTTCGGCCGGGGCCTGGGCGGCGACGCCGGGGACATCGCGCAGGGCGGGAATGGTCATGGGGGAGGTCCTTCAGACAGGGCCGTTGCTGGCCGGATGGGGCCATTCTACCGGCCGTCACCTGACGGCACCGCGACGTACAATGGGCGGATCGCACCGTTCCGTTCTGAGCATTGCCCGCCATGTCGCAGCGTGAATGGGTGGCTGCCGCCATCCGCAAGATCGAAGCCGATTTCAACCGTTCCGCCGATACCCACCTGATCCCGCTGGCGTTGCCCGGGTTCGCGGGCATCGATGTGTACCTGAAGGATGAATCGAGCCATCCCACCGGCAGCCTCAAGCACCGGCTGGCGCGCTCGCTGTTCCTGTATGCGTTGACCAACGGCTGGCTGCGCGAAGGGCGGCCGGTGATCGAGGCCTCCAGTGGCTCGACCGCCGTCTCCGAAGCCTATTTCGCGCGCCTGCTGGGGGTGCCGTTCATCGCGGTGATTCCGGCCACGACCTCGCCGGAGAAGATCGCCGCCATCGAGTTCCACGGGGGCCGCTGCCACCTGGTCGAGCGCGCCTGCGAACTCAACGGTGAATCGGAGAAGCTGGCCCGCGAAACCGGTGGCCACTTCATGGACCAGTTCACCTATGCCGAGCGGGCGACCGACTGGCGCGCCAACAACAACATCGCCGAATCCATCTTCAAGCAGATGGCCGAGGAGCCCAGCCCGGTTCCGGAATGGATCGTGTGCAGCCCCGGTACCGGCGGTACTGCGGCCACGCTGGGCCGCTATGTCAGCTACCGCCGGCACGACACCCGCATCCTCTGTGCAGACCCGGAAGTGTCGGTGTTCTTCGACGGTTACCAGGCCGCCGTGGCCGGTGAGCAGGACTGGCGTGGCCTGACCTGCAGTGGTGGTTCGCGCGTGGAAGGCATCGGCCGGCCGCGGGTGGAGCCGAGCTTCATCCCGACCAGCGTCGATGCGATGGTGAAGGTGCCGGACGCGCTGAGCCTGGCCGCGATGCGCCATGTCAGCCACCAGCTCGGCCGCCGTGTCGGTGGCTCCACCGGCACCAACTTCATCGGTGTGCTGCAGGCGGCGCATTGGATGCGTGAGGCGGGCCACCAGGGCAGCATTGTCAGCATCCTGTGCGACAGTGGCGAGCGCTACGCGCAGAGCTATTACGACCCGGCGTGGTACGCGCGCCAGGGCATCGATGTCGACGGCGCCGATGCGCAGCTGGCGGCGGCAGTGGCCGGGCAGGGGCTGCCGGAACTGCCGTGGTGCAGCCTGGAAGCATTGTAGCCGGCCGGCATTTCCGCCGGGCGATGCCCGACGAGCGCAGCGGTGTGTCGTACCCCGATCAATACCCCGCCGCGGTGAACGCGTCCAGCACTGCATCTCGCAGCGCATCGGGCAAGGCCTCGATGTCCATCGCGCGATCATCCAGATGCAGGCTCGGGTCCAGGATGCTGGCACGGCCCTGGGCCAGCGCCTGCAGCCACAGCAGCACGCAGATCACGAACTCGCGCTCATGGCCCAGCCGCAGCTGGCTGGCGCCGCGTTCGATCACCTCGAACGGGTACCACTCCTGGGCATCGTTGAACGTGCCGCCCTGCTGCAGCACTGCCTGCAGTTGATGCAGGTGACGCGGGGCGTCGTCGCCGGCATCGCACAATGCGGCGATCCAGGTCAGTTCGGCCGGGCTGGCGGACAATGCCAGTGACCGGGCCGGTGAGGCGGATGCAACTGCAGCCAGACCTTCCATGTAGGGCCTCGTTCGGTGCGTACCGCTGCGGACTCCCCCGCAGCCAAAGCTTCAGCGCGGGACCGTAAGGCCGACGTGAATGCCGGGCCGTGCCCCCTTGTCAGCCCCGCCTGCCAGCGCCATATCCTGCATGCTGCCCGCCCGCCGGGCCCGTTCCCTGGAGACCTGCCGTGACCGTTGCCAACCCCCTGCTCGATTTTTCCGGTCTGCCGCGCTTCGAGGCGATTCGCCCCGAGCACGTGGCGCCGGCGCTGGACGTGCTGCTGGCCGAGGCCGAAGCCGCCGTCAGCGCGGCCGAGCAGGTGCAGCCGGTGCGCTGGGAGACCTTTGTGGCCCCGCTGGATGACGCCACCGAGCGCCTGTGGCGCGCCTGGGGCCTGGTCGGCCACCTGCAGGGCGTGGTCAACACCCCGGAACTGCGCGAGGCCTACAACAGCAACCTGCCGCGGGTGACCCGCTTCGCCAGCGCGCTCAGCCAGAACCTGGCGTTGTACCGGCAGTACCAGACCCTGGCCGCCAGCACCGAGGCGGCGCGCTTCGACGAGGCCCAGCGCAAGGTGCTGGACAACACGCTGCGTGACTTCCGCCTCGGCGGCGCCGAGCTGGCGCCGGAGGCGCAGCAGCGCTTCGCGGCGATCAAGGAAGAACTGTCGGCGCTGTCGGCGAAGTTCTCGCAGAACGTTCTTGACGCTACCGATGCCTGGTCGCTGATCGTCGAGGACGAAGCGCGATTGAAGGGCCTGCCGGAAGACGTGAAGGCCGCCGCGCATGCCGCAGCACAGAAGGACGGCAAGTCTGGCTGGAAACTGACCCTGCAGATGCCGTGCTACCTGCCGGTGCAGACCTGGGGTGAGGACCGCGACCTGCGCGAGATCCTGTACCGTGCCAGCGCACAGCGTGCGTCCGAATTCGGCGATGACACGCTGGACAACAGCGGCAACATCGACCGCATCCTCGCCCTGCGCGCGGAACTCGCCGCACTGCTCGGCTTCGGTTCGTATGGTGATTATTCGGTGGCGACCAAGATGGCGCAGGACCCGGCCGAGGTGCTCGGTTTCCTGCGTGACCTGGCCTCGCGCGCCAAGCCGTTCGCGGCCAAGGACCGTGCTGAACTGGAACAGTTCGCACGCGAGCAACTCGGTATCGACAGCCTGCAGGCCTGGGACCTGGCATTCGCTGCCGATCGCCTGAAGCAGGCGCGTTACAGCTATTCCGAACAGGAAGTGAAGCAGTACTTCACCGAACCGAAGGTGCTGGGCGGCCTGTTCTCGGTAATCGAGCAGCTGTACGGCCTGCGCGTGCAGGAGGACAGCGCGCCGGTGTGGCACGAGGATGTGCGCTTCTTCCGCCTGGTCGATGCGCAGGGTGCGCTGGTGGGCCAGTTCTACCTGGACCTGTACGCGCGCGAAGGCAAGCGCGGTGGCGCGTGGATGGATGATTGCCGTAACCGCCGCGAGCGTGCCGACGGCAGCGTGCAGACGCCGCTGGTCTACCTGGTGTGCAACTTCGGCCGAGGTGCCAATGGCAAGCCGGCTACCTTCAGCCACAACGAAGTAACCACGTTGTTCCATGAGATGGGCCACGGCCTGCACCAGCTGCTGACCCGCATCGGCGAACTGGGTGTGGCCGGCATCAACGGCGTGGAATGGGACGCGGTGGAGCTGCCCAGCCAGTTCATGGAGAACTTCTGCTGGGAATGGGACCACCTGCAGGGCATGACCGCGCATGTTGAAACGGGTGAGCCGCTGCCGCGCGCGCTGTACGAGCGCATGCTGGCCGCGCGCAATTTCCACAGCGGCATGGCCACCGTTCGCCAGCTGGAGTTCGGCCTGTTCGACATGCTGCTGCACAGCCAGTTCGAACCGGCGCAGGACAGCGTGCTGGCACTGCTCGACCGCGTGCGTGCGGAAGTGGCAGTGAACCACCCGCCGGTCTGGAACCGCTTCCCGCACCAGTTCAGCCATATCTTCGCCGGCGGTTACGCCGCGGGTTACTACAGCTACAAGTGGGCCGAGGTGCTGAGCGCCGATGCCTATGCGGCGTTCGAGGAGGCGCCGCAGGCGCTGGCTGAAACCGGCGCGCGCTTCCGCGAAGAGATCCTGTCGCGTGGTGGCAGCCGCCCGGCGGCGGAGAACTTCAAGGCCTTCCGCGGCCGCGCGCCTCAGATCGACGCGCTGCTGCGCCACTCGGGCATGGCGTAAGGTGTTTGGTAGGTGCCAACCTTGGTTGGCACGTTACCGCGATCCACGCATGGCGTGGATCTACCGGAATGTTCGGACATGGCGTAACGCCTTGGTAGGCGCCAACCTTGGTTGGCGAAAAGCCCAGGCCAACCAAGGTTGGCCTCTACCGGGCGTCGCGCCTTGGGGTCATTCGGCGTAGGTCATCTTCCGGGTCATGCCGCCGTCCACGATGAAGTCCTGGCCGGTGGTGAAACCGGACAGCGACGACAGCAGGTACACCGCCAGTGCACCGATGTCTTCGGGGCGGCCGACCCGGCCGACCGGGTGTTGCGCATGGTCGATGGCTGAGTATTCCGGCGCGTGGCGCCGTGAGGGTGCCTGCCACGCAGTGGTGCCGATCCAGCCGGGGCTGATGCTGTTCACCCGCACCGCCGGGCCGGCGCTGATCGCAAGTGCATGGGTGAAGGCCACCAGCCCACCCTTGGCTGCCGCGTAGGCTTCGCTGTGTGCTTCGGATTGCCAGGCGCGGGTGGAGGCGATGTTGATGATCGCACCGGCGGCGCTGGCGGTCAGTGCTGGCAACGTGTGCTTGCTGCACAGGAATGCACCGTGCAGTGACGACAGCCGGCGCTGCCACTCGTCCCAGTCCATATCCTGCAACCCTGTGCCGTGTGGACCGGCGATGCCCGCGTTGTTCACCAGTCCGTCGATACGGCCGAAACGCTGCAGGGCCACGGCGATGAAGTCGCGCACGCTGGCTTCGTCGGTGATGTCCAGGCGCTGGAACGCGGCATCCTCGCCGCGCTGCCATTCCGCCAGACACGCTTCTCCGGCCTCCACGTCCAGGTCGCCGATCAGCACGCGTCCACCGGCACCAAGTACGGCCTGGGCAATACCGCGGCCGATGCCGTTGGCACCGCCGGTGACCAGCACAACCTTGCCCGACAGCGGCGCGGCCGGCCATGCGGTGATCGGCGGCACCGTGCTCACGTCAGGTCTTCGCCGCGCAGGCGGCGATGCCAGCCGTCCACACCGATGCGGTCCAGGGTCTGGATGTTGCGCTCGACGATCACGTCCGGGTCCGGATAGACATCCACCGCGCGTGCCACGCTGTCTTCGCGCAGCAGGTGCAGGGTGGGGAAGGGCGCGCGGTTGGTGTAGTTGCTGGCGTCGTCCGCGGCCACGCCATCGAACTGGTAGTCCGGGTGGAAGCTGGCCACCTGCAGGATGCCCTGCAGGTCCAGTGCCTCGATCGCCGCATCGGCGTTGTCGAGGAAATCGTTGTAGTCGAGGAAATCGGTCAGCACCTGCGGATGCACGATCAGCGTCGTGTCGATCTGCTCCGCCGGCGTATCGCGCAGCAGCACCAGCTCCTCGGCCAGCTGTTCAACCAGCGCTTCCGGCGTGGTCGCATCGCTGAGCACGATGCGGACCTGGTCCTTCACGTACACCGCCTTGGCGAACGGGCACAGGTTCAGGCCGATGACGATGCGCTCCAGCCACAGGCGGGTGGCGGCGATCGGGTCATCGGTGGGCAGGTGGGAATCGGTCATGGCGGGCACGTGGGCTGGCGGGGCCGCCATTGTAGGCAGTGTGCCGGTGCTGCGCTGTCCACTGTGCAGGAACTGGACAGTGGCGAAGCTGGAAATTCCCGAAGATTCAAACCGTTGCGCGCTACCGATGGATGGCCGATTGCCAGTCCGGGGCGACGGGCGTGGAATGGATGCACGACACAGGAGGACACCCATGACTGCATCTTCCCCGTGGCTGCCGGACGCCCTCTGGGCCGGCGCCTTCTTTGATGGACACTGGCAGGCTGCCCCGCAACGGCACCCGGTGATTGAACCGGCCACTGGCCGGGAGCTGGGCGAGATCGGCCTGGCCGACCCGGCGCAGATCGCGCGTTCGGCGGCTGCCGCGGCACAGGCGCAGCAGGCTTGGGCGGCGGCGCCCTACGAACAGCGTGCCGACGTGCTGCGCAAGGCCGCGCGTCTGGCCGAAGAGAACATCGACACCCTGGTCGAGTGGCTGGTGCGCGAAAGCGGCTCGACCCGCCTGAAGGCCGGCTTCGAGGCCAAGGTGACGATCAAGGCGCTGCACGAGGCAGCCGCACTGCCGTCGCGCAGCACGGGTGAGATCCTGCCCTCCGAGCCGGGCAAGCTGAATCTGGCGCGGCGCCGCCCGCTGGGTGTGGTCGGGGTCATTTCGCCGTTCAACTTCCCGCTCTATCTGGCGATGCGTGCGGTGGCCCCGGCGATCGCGCTGGGCAACGCTGTGGTTCTCAAGCCGGACCCGCGTACGGCAGTGTGTGGTGGCGCGGTGATCGCACGCCTGTTCGAGCAGGCGGGCCTGCCGGCAGGCGTGCTGCACATGCTGCCCGGCGATGGCGCGGCCGGGGCCGCGCTGACCAGTGACCCGCACGTGGCGATGATCCAGTTCACCGGTTCCACCGCCGCCGGGCGCAAGGTCGGCGAAGCGGCGGGCAAGCACCTGAAAAAGGTTTCGCTGGAGTTGGGTGGCAAGAATTCGTTGATCATCCTGGACGATGCGGACCTGGACCTGGCGGTGGCCAACACCGCGTGGGGCGTCTACCTGCACCAGGGCCAGATCTGCATGGCGACCGGCCGCGTGCTGGTGCACCGGAAGATCCACGACACGTTCCTGCAGAAACTGGTGGCCAAGGCCAACGCGCTGAAGGTAGGCGACCCGGCACGTGAGGACGTGGCGATCGGCCCGCTGATCAATGCTGGCCAGCGCGACCATGCTGCACGCGTGGTCGAGCAGGCGGTGCAGGCCGGTGCCACGCTGGAAGCGGGCGGCACACACCGGGAGCTGTTCTTCGCACCCACCGTGCTCGGCAACGTTGCGGCCGACAATCCGGCCTTCAGCGAGGAAATCTTCGCGCCGGTAGCGGTGGTGGTGCCGTTCGACAATGACGAAGAAGCGGTGCGCCTGGCCAACGACAGCGAGTACGGGCTGTCGATGGCGATCGTGTCCAGCAACGTCGGCCGCGCGCTGAAGATCGGCGAGCGCCTGCGTACCGGTCTGCTGCACATCAACGACCAGACCGTGAATGACGAGGTGATCAACCCCTTCGGCGGCGTCGGCGCGTCCGGCAACGGCACCAGCATCGGTGGCCCGGCCAACGGCGAGGAGTTCACCCAGTGGCAGTGGTTGACCGTCAAGGGCGAAGCGCCCACATACCCGATCTGATCGAAGGAGACATCACGATGAACGACAACAACGCAACGCGTGAGATCACCGCCGCCGTGGTACGCGGCAAGGAGCAGCCCTTCGTCATCGAGCAGGCGACGCTGCGCGGTCCGCAGGACGACGAGGTGCTGGTGAAGGTGGTGGCCACCGGCCTGTGCCATACCGACCTGATCGTGCGCGATCAGTACTATCCGGTGCCGCTGCCGGCGGTGCTGGGCCATGAGGGGGCGGGCATCGTCGAAGCGGTTGGCCCGAACGTGCGCGACCTCAAGTCGGGGGATCACGTGGTGCTGACCTACGGCGCCTGTGGTCACTGCAATCCCTGCCGGGGTGGACACGGTGCTTACTGCAGGGATTTCTTCGCCCTGAACTTCGGTGGCGATGATGGCCGCGGCCACACCGCGATCACCGATGTGCAGGGCCAGCCGCTGCACGATCATTTCTTCGCCCAGTCCTCGTTTGCCACCTACGCGCTGGCCCGCGAGATCAATGCGATCAAGGTGCCTGATGACGCACCACTGGAACTGCTGGGCCCGCTGGGGTGCGGCATCCAGACCGGTGCCGGTGCGGTGCTCAACTCGCTGCAGGTGCGGTCGGGCAGCAGCTTTGCAAGCTATGGTGCCGGTGCGGTGGGCCTGAGCGCGGTGATGGCGGCCAAGGTGGCTGGGGCCACCACCATCATTGCCATCGACGTGGTGCCTTCGCGCCTGGAGCTTGCTCTGGAGCTGGGGGCCACCCACGTGGTCAACAGCCGGGAGACCGATGTGGTCGAGGCGGTGCGTGCGATCACGGGTGGGGGTGCTGACTTCGCGCTGGAATCGACCGGTCGTCCGGACGTGCTGTCCGCTGGCGTCGAGGCGCTGGGTGGGTTGGGCATGATGGGCGTGGTCGGTGCGCCGAAGCTGGGCACCACCGCCAGTTTCGATGTGAACAACCTGCTGCTCGGCGGTCGCAGCATCCGCGGCATCGTCGAGGGCGACAGTGTGCCGCAGGTGTTCATTCCGCAGCTGGTGACCCTGTTCCAGCAGGGACGCTTCCCGTTCGACAAGCTGGTGAAGTTCTATCCGCTGGAACAGATCAACCAGGCCGCAGAAGACAGTACCCGTGGCATTACCCTGAAGCCGGTGCTGCGCATCGCGGCGTAGTTTCCCCTGTTGGTTGTGCCGGCCGCTGGCCTGCATGGGGCAGATCCGTTTTCCATAACGGCTCTGCCCCTTTGTTTGAACGCGTCTTGAAACGGAAACGCTCCGTTGCCGAGACGTAACATGGCGTTGCCGCTGGCGGGTGTACGCTGCGTCCATGATGGCCACGACAGTCGGGCAGCAACAACTGGTGGCGGCACGTGCCGCTTTCGCCGACGGCGATGCGCGCTCATTGGGCGTGTTGCCGCTGCCGCTGCAGCAGTCATGGCTGCGTTCGCGCGCGGCGGGCCTGCAGCCGGGGCAGGAGCCGGACTATCGGCCGCTGCTGGGCGATGGCCGCCATCTGTCCCATCCCGATGACCGGCGCCTGGCGCGTTGCGTGCAGCCGGAGCTGGAACAGCTCTGGGCGGCCTTCGGTGGGCGTGGCTGGACGATGTTCTGCGCCAACCGCGACGGCATGGTGATCGCGCAGCAGGCCCACGGGCTGGAAGATGCTCCCTTGCTGCGGCCGATCCAGGTCGGGCGACAGCTGGGCGAGACCGAGATCGGCACCACCGCGCCAGCGGTCAGCCTGGCCGACGATGTGCCGGCACTGGTGCGCGGCAACGAACACTACCTGCAGCGGTTCGCGCCGGTGTTCTGCCTGAGCGAGCCACTGCACGATCTCGACGGTCGGGTCTGCGGAGTGATCGACATCACCGGTCTTGGCGAGCGCGATCCCGCGTTGCTGCAGGGCTATTTCCGGCAGGCTGCGCTGGCTAGCGAAAATCGCTTGTTCCACAGCCTCACCGACGTGCATCTGCTCGCCGTGCAACATGATCCGCGCTGGCTGGCGTCACCGCTGCAGGGACTGCTGGCGGTGCAGGAGGATGGCCAGCTGCGTGCAGCCAACCGCGTTGCACGGCGCCTGCTGGGCCTGCCACGGCGCGGGCCGTTGCCGCTGCTGGGTCTGGAAGCGCTGTTTGCCGGTGCCAGTGCGGCGCAACGGCGTCGGCTGCTGCAACCGGGCGCAGCGCATCGGGTCCGGCTGGGCGAGGGCAGTGCGGTCTACCTGCAGCGTCTGCAGGGGCCGCGGGGCGCGGCGCACCGGTCTACTGTGCGGAGCACCCCGGCAGATCCAGGCGCGCCGCTGCTGCGTGACCAGCAGCGTGAGGCCGCGCGTCGCGCGGCCCTGGCCGCTGACGGCAACCTCAGCCTGGCCGCACGCCAGTTGGGAATCTCGCGTACCACGCTGTACAAGCTGCTGCGCGATTGACCGCGTAGTCCACCGGGCAGGGCCCGGCGGGGGCATCAGTCGCGGAAGTTGTTGAACTGCAGCGGCAGCTCGAACTTGCCGGCCTTGAGCACGGCGATGGCGTCCTGCAGATCGTCGCGCTTCTTGCCCTGCACGCGCAGCTTGTCGCCGTTGATCTGGCTTTCCACCTTCAGCTTGGCGTCCTTCAGTGCCGCCGCGATCTTCTTGGCGATCTTCTGCTCGATGCCCTGCTTGACGGTGATCTTCTGCCGGGCCTGGGCCAGGTTGGTTTCGATGTCGCCGAACTCCAGGCTGAGCACGTCGATGCCGCGCGCGGCCAGGCGTGCGCGCAGGATGTCGTTCATCTGCTTGAGCTGGAACTCGGTCGGCGCCGTCTGATTGATGACATCGCCATCGCGTTCGAACTTGGCGTCCACGCCCTTGAAGTCGAAGCGGGTGGCCAGTTCGCGGTTGGCCTGGTCGATGGCGTTGGTCAGCTCGTGGGTGTCGACTTCGGACACGACGTCGAAGGAGGGCATGGGCGATGCTCCGCAGGATTCAGTGGTGGCCATTCTATCGTGCTGGCTGCATACCCGTTTTGTGGAGTCGAGCTTGCTCGACTCGCTCCCTCCCTTGTAGCGCCGAGCCATGCTCGGCGGCTTTGTGAAGAGCAGTCGAGCAAGCTCGACTCTACAAAACGGCCAGTCGAGCAAGCTCGACTCTACAAACCGGTGCTGTCGGCGATAATGGGCCATGAACGTGCAACGCTCCCCTTCGCGTGCGGTGGCCTGGATGGTCGCTGCGGTCGCCTGTTTCTCGCTGATGGATGCTGGCATGAAGCAGCTGTCGGCCAGCTATCCCACTCTGGAAGTGACCTTCCTGCGTGGGGCGGCTTCGTTGCCGTTCGTGCTGGTCTGGGTGCTGGTCAGCGCCGGTCCGCGCTCGCTGATCCCGCGCCGCTGGGGCCTGCACCTGCTGCGTGGTGGGCTGGGCATGGCGATGATCGGCTGCTTCGTGTTCGCCCTGCGTGACCTGCCGCTGTCCACCGCCTACACCATCTATTTCGTTGCCCCACTGCTGATCGCCGCGCTGTCGGTGCCGTTGCTGGGTGAGCGGGTTGGCCCGCGGCGCTGGGTGGCCATCGGCATCGGCCTGGTCGGCGTGCTGGTGGTACTGCGGCCGGGCGTGGACGGCTTCATTTCGGTGCCGGGGCTGATGGTGCTGGCCGCGGCCACCGCGTATGCCGTGGCGGCGATCACGGTCAGCCTGCTCACCCGCACCGATACCTCGCAGTCGATGGTGGTCTGGTTCCTGGTGATCATGGCCATCGGTGCCGGCCTGTTGGCCCTTCCCGGCTGGGTGCCCCTGCAGCTGGCGCATGCGCCGCTGATCGCCGGCATGGGGCTGGCCGGAGCGCTCGGTCAGATCGCCCTGACCAAGGCCTTCCAGCTGGGCGAGGCGTCGATGATCGCGCCGTTGGAGTACAGCGGCCTGGTGTGGGTGATCGGCTGGGACCTGGCCTTCTGGGGCCAGCTGCCGGACAGCTATACCTGGGTGGGCGCGGCGATCATCGTCGCCTCGGGGCTGTACCTGCTGCACCGTGAGCGGGTGAACCGGCAGGAACCGCCGAAGCCGCTGGATCATCCATAGAGTCGAGCTTGCTCGACTGCTTCGGTGGCCGGACGAAAAGCAGTCGAGCAAGCTCGACTCTACCGACCCCCACCGTCATCCCCGGTACACGCTGCTTAGAACCAAAAGGAATAACATTCTGGCCCATGGCGCGGGCGCACGACCGCCTGCGCTGGTAGGCTGCACGCCCCCTTCCGTCACCCAGCCGGTGAGCCACGCCCGTGATCGAGTTCCAGCGCCTGCACAAATCCTATGCCGTTGCCGGCCGCGCAGTCAGCGCGCTGCAGCCGCTGGACCTGACCATCGAGGCCGGTGAGGTATTCGGCATCATCGGCCATTCCGGCGCCGGCAAGTCGACCCTGATCCGCATGATCAACCGCCTGGAAGAGCCCAGCGGTGGTCGCCTGCTGATCGGTGGCGAGGATGTCACCGCACTGGATGCGGACGGTCTGCGCGCGCTGCGCAGGCGCATCGGCATGATCTTCCAGCACTTCAACCTGTTGTCTTCGCGCACGGTGGCCGGCAACGTTGCCTTCCCGCTGGAGCTGGCGGGCACGCCGAAGGCGGAGATCGATGCACGCGTGGCCGAGCTGCTGCAGACCGTGGGCCTGGAGGCGCACGCGCAGAAGTACCCGGCACAGCTGTCCGGTGGCCAGAAGCAGCGCGTCGGCATCGCCCGTGCGCTGGCGACCCGCCCGCAGATTCTGCTGTGTGACGAGGCCACCAGTGCGCTGGATCCGCAGACCACGGCCTCGGTGCTGTCGCTGCTGTCGAAGATCAACCGCGAGCTGGGCCTGACCATCGTGCTGATCACCCACGAGATGGATGTGATCCGCCGCGTCTGTGACCGTGTCGCCGTGCTCGACGCCGGCCAGATGGTCGAGACCGGGCCGGTCACCCGGGTGTTCCTGCATCCGCAGCACCCGACCACGCGCCGTTTCGTCAGCGAATCGGAGCACGTGGACGAAGGCGCGCTGCATCGTGATTTCGATGCCGTCGGTGGCCGCATTGTGCGGCTGACCTTCCTCGGCGGAGACACCTACGAACCCCTGCTCGGCAGTGTCGCGCGGGAGACCGGGGTCGACTACAACATCCTGTCCGGCCGTATCGACCGGATCAAGGACACCCCGTATGGCCAGCTGGTGGTCGCCCTGGTGGGCGGTGACCAGTCCGCCGCGCAGGCCGCGTTCGTGGCTGCCGGCGTGCACGTTGAGGAGCTGCGTCGATGATCATCGCCACTGCCGGCGGATTCTTCCGCCACCTGGATGCGGGCAAGTGGGCCGACATCGGCCAGGCCACCATCGACACTCTGCTGATGCTGCTCGGTTCGCTGCCGCTGACCCTGGCCATCGGCCTGCCGCTGGGCGTGCTGCTGTACCTGTTCGGCGCGCCGCAGATGAAGCGCCGTCCGTTCGCCTACGGCGTGCTGGCGCTGGTGGTGAACCTGTTGCGCTCGGTGCCTTTCATCATCCTGATGATCGTGCTGATCCCGGTCACCCTGTTCCTGATGGGGACGTCGCTGGGGGTACGCGGTGCGATCGTGCCGCTGGTGATCGGTGCCGCGCCGTTCTACGCGCGCCTGGTCGAAACCGCACTGCGCGAAGTGGACCGTGGCGTGATCGAAGCGACCCAGTCGATGGGTGCCACCACCTGGCAGCTGGTCACCCGCGTGCTGCTGCCCGAGGCGCGCCCCGGCCTGATCGCCGGTGCGACGGTCACCACCGTGGCGCTGATCGGCTTCACCGCGATGGGCGGTGCGATTGGTTCCGGCGGCCTTGGTGACCTGGCGTTCCGCGATGGCTACCAGCGTTCGCACACCGACGTGGCCCTGGTTACCGTGGTCCTGCTGTTGGTTCTGGTGCAGCTGCTGCAGATGCTCGGCGACCGCCTGGTCGCGCATTACAGCCGCAAATGACGAGGCGCCGGGGCGCTGCCCCGGCGTCGCCCGGTGCATCGCGGCAGCCGGCCAGCGGCCGGCTCTACCCCATTGCCTGGAAATGGCAGTGCCGGCCGCTGGCCGGCAGAGCCTGCAGAACTTCGACAGTGTGCCTGTCATAGCGCCAGGCTCTGGAAGCCGCCACACCCATCAGGAATCGATATCGCCAGACTGGGACTGGCAGCACACCCCGTTCCTTGGTATGTTCCGTTCAACGTAATACGTTTTACGGAATGATCCGTTCATTCCGCTGCAAGCAGACCCGTGCCCTGTTTGAAGGAACCTGTCCACGTGCCTGGCTTTCGATCCGGCGGGCTGCCGAGCGCAAGCTGCAGCTGCTCGACTCGGCACAGACGTTGGCATTCCTGCGCAGCCCGCCCGGGAACCGACTCGAGGCGCTGTCAGGTGATCGGAGAGGGCAGTACAGCTTGCGTATCAATGACCAGTGGCGGCTGTGCTTTACCTGGACTGACAACGGTGCCGATGCCGTGGAAATTGTTGACTATCACTGAGGTGCCCGCCATGAAGCGTCCCCACAACGGCATGCGCGCCATCCATCCTGGCGAGATCCTGCGCGAAGAGTTCCTGATGCCTCTGGCGTTGAGCGTGAACGCGCTGGCAAGGGCCTTGGATGTTCCCGCAACACGGCTGCACGCCATCGTGCACGGGGAGCGCAGTATTTCGGCCGATACCGCGGCACGGCTGGCGCGACATTTTGGTGGGGATGCCGCGTCCTGGCTTGCGATGCAGGCGGCCTACGACCTCAAGACATTGCCAACGCGCAGCGAGATCGAGCGACGGGTACAGCCGCGGGCAGCGTGAATTCGGGGCGCACGGACCGAGGTCCGCGGCCACAATCCAGTCAACGCACGTTCGGTACTTCGTAGCCCAGCTTGCCGACCTGCTCCGGGTGCTGCGGCACGCGCTTGAGCTTGTCGGTGTTCACGCCGTACTCGTCACGCAGGCGCTCGGCCAGCTCCTTGTACAGGGCTTTGTCCATGTCCGGCGTACGCGAGAAGATCCAGGCCATTTCACGGCCGGGATAGCCGATCAGCGCCCACGAGTAATCCGGCGCTACTTCCAGCACCCTCGAATGGGTGGGCACGACACGGTAGAACCAGGTGCGCCAGCCGTGGTTGCCGCTGTCCGGGTCGACGCTGGCGCGGGCACGCACTTCCTGCAGCGGTTCGCCGAAGCCATCACGGTAGCGGTAGGTAATGCCGACCTTGTGCTCGTCGCGCAGTTCGTAGTTATTGACGCTGGCCACATGGCCGCGCTCGATGAAGTTCGGTACGCGGCCGATCACGTACCAGGTACCCATGAAGCGCTTCAGGTCGATCGGTGCGTCCAGGGCAGCCGCACCAGAGGCGCTGGTACGGGGCGACGGCGGCTCACTGGCGGCCACGGCGGGGCCGGCCAGGGAAAGGGCCAGCAGCGCGGCGCAGAGCGGGCGGATCGAAGTCATGCGGGAGCGGGCTCCAGTGGGCTTGCACGCGCATGGTCGACTGTGTGCACGCGATCCGTCAATGGTGTCGCAACCTGTGAGAAGGGGGTTGCCCATGCTGTGTTGCATTGTCCACCGGAGAAGCCCCATGAACGCACGTTCCGTCCGCCGCTCTGCAACTGAACGCGTCATTCTCGAGCGTGCCGACCCGCGCCTGCTGCGCAGCGTGCAGCAGCTGGCCCTGGCCGGTATGGCGCTGGTACTGGTCTGGCCGGCCGCGCGCGGCAGCAGTGCCTGGCTGGGCTGGCTACCCATGTGGCTGGTGGGCATGCCGCTGGTGGCCTGGTGGGCGTTGCTGCGCTTTCCGTTGCCGCGCCTGTCGTGGCTGCGGCTGGCGCGTCGTACCGGTGGACAGGCACGTCGCCGTAGCGGCGGGGCGGCGCGAGGCCGTCGCGGCTCCACCGCTGCGGCCTGACCTTCGACACGGGGGCGGCCGCGGCGATCCATGCTAGCGTTCCACGGCTTATGACTGCCTGGAGCTGCAATGTCTCGACTCGCTTCCGCCTGCCTGCTGGCCGGCATGATGACCGCTGCCTCGGTGGGGACCGCCGTGGCCGCTGAAGACACCGATCGCTACGCCTGGCTCGAAGACGTCACCGGCGACAAGCCGCTGACTTGGGTCAAGGAACAGAACGCCAAGTCCGAGGCGCGCCTGGCGCAGACCCCGGCCTTCAAGCAGATGGAGACCAGCATCCGCGAGGTGCTCGACTCCGATGCCAAGATCCCCGGCGTGCAGAAGATCGGCGACTACTACTACAACTTCTGGAAGGACCAGCAGCACGAGCGCGGCCTGTGGCGGCGCACTACCCTGGCCGAGTACCGCAAGGCCTCGCCGCAGTGGGAAACCGTGCTCGACCTGGATGCGCTGAACAAGGCCGAGGGTGAGAACTGGGTCTGGCACGGCGCCGATTGCCTGCGCCCGGATTACAGCCGCTGCCTGATCGCGCTGTCGCGCGGTGGCGCCGACGCCGACGTCACCCGTGAGTTCGACCTGGCCAACAAGACCTGGATCAAGGACGGCTTCTTCCGTCCCGAGTCCAAGGGCGGCCTCAACTGGGTCGACCGCGACACCGTGTTCGTCTACACCGACTTCGGTGCGGGCTCGATGACCACCTCCGGCTACCCGCGCGTGGCCAAGCTGTGGAAGCGCGGCACGCCGATGACCTCGGCCACCGTAGTGTACGAAGGCAAGCCGGAAGACATGTACATCGCGGCGATGCACGATGACACCCCGGGCTTCGAGCGCAACCTGGTCAGCCGCACGCTGGCGTTCTACAACAACGAGCTCTACCTGCGTGGCGACGATGGCACGCTGACCAAGATCGACGCGCCGAACTCGGCCGAGAAGGGCCTGCACAAACAGTGGCTGACCCTGGAACTGCGCGATCCGTGGACCGTGGGCGGCAAGACCTACGCGTCCGGTTCGCTGCTGGCGACGAAGCTGGACGACTTCCTGGCCGGCAAGCGCGACTTCGAGGTGCTGTTCACCCCGACCGCGACCACCTCGCTGGCCGGCGCCACCTGGACCAAGAGCCACCTGGTGCTGAACGTGCTGGATGACGTCAAGAACCGCCTGTCGGTGCTGACCCCGGGCGCCGATGGCTGGCAGACCAGCCGCTTCGTCGGCGCGCCGGCCTTTGGCACGCTGGCCGTGGGCGCAGTGGACAGCAACGACAGCGATGCGGTGTGGCTGACCGCCACCGACTACCTGACCCCGACCACGCTGGCTCTGGCCGAGATCGGCCAGGCGCCGGAAACGTTGAAGACCATGCCGGCCTTCTTCGATGCCAAGGGCAAGGTGATCGAGCAGCACTTCGCCACCAGCAAGGACGGCACCCGCGTGCCGTACTTCGTGGTGCACGACAAGGCGATGAAGCTGGACGGCTCCAACCCGACCCTGCTGTACGGCTATGGTGGCTTCGAGATCTCGCTGACCCCGAATTACTCCGGTGGCATGGGCCGCGCCTGGCTGGAGAAGGGCGGTGTGTACGTGGTCGCCAACATCCGTGGTGGTGGCGAGTACGGCCCGCGCTGGCACCAGGCAGCGCTGAAGCAGAACCGTCACAAGGCCTATGAAGACATGGCTGCGGTGGCGCGCGATCTGGTCAAGCGCAAGATCACCAGCGCCAAGCACCTGGGCGTGCAGGGTGGCAGCAACGGTGGCCTGCTGACCGGCAACATGCTGACCCAGTACCCGGAACTGTTCGGTGCAGTGGTGGTGCAGGTGCCGCTGCTGGACATGAAGCGCTACAGCCACCTGTTGGCCGGTGCCTCGTGGATGGCCGAATACGGCAACCCGGACACCAGCGACTGGGAGTTCATCAAGACCTTCTCGCCGTACCATCTGTTCAACGAGAAGAAGAACTACCCGCCGGTGCTGTTCACTACCTCCACCCGCGATGACCGCGTGCACCCGGGCCATGCCCGCAAGATGGCGGCGAAGATGATCGACGCCGGCAAGGACGTGACCTACTACGAGAACATCGAAGGTGGCCACGGCGGCGCAGCCAACAACGCGCAGGCCGCACACATGTCCGCACTGGCCTACAGCTTCCTGTGGGAGCGGTTGGGCGGCAAGTAAGCAGAACGGAAAACGCCGCCCCAGGGCGGCGTTTTTCGTTGGGTTCACGTATCCACGCATGGCGTGGATCTACCTACGTATCGTGCGCTGGGTCAGTAGATCCACGCCATGCGTGGATGCCGTTCGCGCAGATCGATCAGGCGCCCCAGCTCTTCAACCCGCGTGCAATCCGCGCCACCGCCTCCTGCAACCGCGGCACTTCCTGGGTGTAGGCCAGCCGCACGTGCTGGTTGGCGCGGTGGAAGCCGAAATCCAGGCCCGGGGTGAACGCCACGTGTTCGGTTTCCAGGAAGTGCGCACAGAACGCCTGCGCGTCATCGGTGAGCGCGCTGACGTCGGCGTACAGGTAGAACGCACCCTGCGGTTCCACTTCGATGCGGAAACCAAGCTCGCGCAGCGCCGGCAGCAGATAGTCGCGACGCTGGCGGAACGCCTCGCGGCGCTGTTCGAAGATCGCCATCGATTCCTCGCTGAAGCAGGCGAGTGCGGCATGCTGGGCGATGCTCGACGCGCTGATGTACAGGTTCTGTGCCAGCTTCTCCAGGTCCGGCACCGCCGCCGGCGGCGCCACCAGCCAACCCAGCCGCCAGCCGGTCATGCCGAAATACTTGGAGAAGCTGTTCAGCACGAACGCGCTGTCGTCCACCTGAAGCACGCTGGGTGCATCCAGGCCGTAGGTCAGGCCGTGGTAGATCTCGTCCACCACCAGATGGCCGCCACGCGCGTGCAGGGCCTGCGACAGTGCCGCCAGTTCGTCGGCGGACAGCACGGTGCCGGTCGGATTGGCGGGGGAGGCCACCAGTGCGCCGACGCTGTCGGCATTCCAGTGCTGTTCCACCAGCGACGGTGTGAGCTGGTAGGCGGTGTCCGGGCCGACAGGCACCAGCTGTGCACCGCCTTCCACCAGGCGCAGGAAATGACGGTTGCAGGGGTAGCCGGGGTCGGCCAGCAGCCAGTGGCGGCCGGGGTCGACCAGCAGGCTGCTGGCCAGCAGCAGCGCACCGGAGCCGCCGGGAGTGACCAGGATGCGCTCGGAGTCGATGTCCAGCCCGTAGTGGCTGCGATAGAAGCCGCTGATCGCCTGGCGCAGGGCCGGCAGGCCACGTGCGGCGGTGTAGCGGGTATGGCCGGCGGCCAATGCGGCCTGGCCAGCACGCACGACCGGTTCGGCCGTGGTGAAGTCCGGTTCGCCGATTTCCAGGTGGATCACATCGTGGCCCGCCTGTTCCAGCGCCTGCGCGCGGGCCAGCAGGGACATCACGTGGAACGGAGCGATTTCATGGCTGCGCCGGCTGTAGCCCGGCGTGTGGGGCAGGGTACTCATGTGCCCATGGTACGCCGCGCGTCCTGGTAGTGCCGGTCGCTGGCCGGCAACCACCCGCCTCTGTTTATCCCGAGGTTGCCGGCCAGCGGCCAGCACGACCCATGACGATCCGCAGGGTTGCCCGCAACCCTCCTGCAACCCAGACTCGAGCACAAGGACGCCATTGCATTGCGGCTCAAGGAGCCTTATCTCATGAAATCCACCCTCTGCCTGTTGCTTGCGAGCCTGATGACCACCACTGCCACCGCCGCCACGCCGCCCGTTCCGCCGGATGCCGCCAAGCATCCGCATGTGGTCAAGGCGCCGTTCGGCGCGACCCGCAACGACGACTATTACTGGCTGCGCGACGACAAGCGCGAGAACAAGGACATGCTGGCCTACCTGCAGGCCGAGAATGCCTATGCCGACCAGTTGCTGGCGCCGTTGAAGCCGCTGGAAGACACCCTGTACAAGGAGATCGTCGGCCGCATCAAGCAGGACGATTCCAGCGTGCCGGCGCGCGAGCGTGGCTACTGGTACTACAGCCGCTTCGAGACCGGCCAGGACTACCCGATCCACGCACGCCGCAAGGGCGGCATGGATGCCGCCGAGGAAATCCTGCTGGACGTCAACACGATGGCCGCCGGCAAGGGCTACTTCAGCGTCGGCTCGATGGAAGTCAGCCAGGACAACCAGCTGCTGGCCTGGGCCGATGACGATGTCGGTCGCCGCCAGTACACCATCCGCTTCAAGGACCTGGCTACCGGCAAGGTGCTGCCCGATGTGATCACCGGCAGCTCCGGCGACCTGGTCTGGGCCGACGACAACCGCACCGTGCTGTATGTCGAGAACGATCCGGAAACGCTGCTGACCGTACGCGTGAAGAAGCACGTGCTGGGCACCCCGGCCAGTGCCGACACCGTCGTCTACGAAGAGAAGGACGACAGCTTCTACATGGGCATCGGCCGCACCCGCGACGATCGCTTCATCACCATCGGCGTGCACAGCACCGTGTCCTCGGAAGAGCGCTACGCGCCGGCCAGCGACCCGACCACGTTCACCGTACTGGCGCCGCGCCAGCGCGATGTGGAGTACGACGCTGACCATTACGACGGCCGCTGGGTGATCCGCACCAACAACGGTGCGAAGAACTTCAAGCTGGTCACCGCACCGACCGATGCGACCTCGCGCGCACAGTGGAAGGACTGGATCGCGCATGACGATGCGGTTTTCATCGAAGGCTTCGAGCTGTTCGATGCGTACACTGCCATTGCCGAACGTTCCGAGGGCCTGGAACGCATCCGTCTGCTGTTCAAGGATGGCCGCAGCGACTACGTGAAGGCCGATGAGCCGGCGTACTCGATGGGTCTGGGCGACAACACCGAGGCCGATACGCCGTGGCTGCGCTACGTCTACACCTCGATGACCACCCCCACCACCGTGTTCGAGCTGAACACCGCCACCGGTGAGCGCCGTCAGCTGAAGGTGCAACCGGTGATCGGCTATGACGCGTCGAAGTACGAAACCGATCGTGTCTGGATCACCGCACGCGATGGCGTGAAGGTGCCGGTGTCGCTGGTCTACCGCAAGGGCTACCAGAAGGATGGCAAGGGCGCGCTGTTCCAGTACGCCTATGGCAGCTACGGCATGTCGATGGATCCGTACTTCAACCAGACCGCGGTGAGCCTGCTCGATCGTGGCGTGGTGTATGCCATCGCCCATATCCGTGGCGGCCAGGAGATGGGCCGCGACTGGTACGAGAACGGCAAACTGCTGCACAAGCAGAACACCTTCAACGACTTCATCGACGTCACCCGCGGCCTGGTCGCACAGGGCTGGGCGGCGAAGGATCGCGTCGCCGCGTCCGGCGGCAGCGCCGGTGGCCTGCTGATGGGCGCCGTGGCCAACCAGGCGCCGCAGGACTACCGGGTGATGGTGGCGCAGGTACCGTTTGTCGACGTGGTCACCACCATGCTCGACCCGACCATTCCGCTGACCACCAACGAATACGACGAGTGGGGCAACCCCGAGCAGAAGCAGTATTACGACTACATGCTGTCCTACTCGCCCTACGACAACGTGAAGCAGCAGGCGTACCCGGCGCTGTTCGTGGGCACCGGTCTGTGGGATTCGCAGGTGCAGTACTGGGAGCCGGCCAAGTGGGTGGCCAAGCTGCGTGACGACAACACCGGCCATTACCCGATCCTGTTCCGCACCAACATGGAAGCCGGCCACGGCGGCAAGTCGGGGCGCTTCCAGCGCTACCGTGAACTGTCCGAGTCGTACGCGTTCGTGCTGCAGCAGCTGGGCATCGCCCAGCCGTAATGGTGCAGGGGTGCCGGGCGTTGCCTGGCATCCCGAACCGGTATCCTTGCGGCCATGAGCCAGCCCGACCCCTCCGCATCCCGCGATGCTGCCACGCCACCGCGCGTGGTGCGTTTCCGCTGGGCGTGGTGGCTGCTGGCCTACGTCAGCCTGGGCACCGGTATCGTCGGCATCTTCGTGCCGGGCCTTCCCACCACCGTATTCATCCTGATCTCGGCCTGGGCTGCCTCGCGTGGTTCCGAGCGCCTGCACAACTGGCTGCTGCAGCACCCGCGCTTCGGCCCGGCCATTGCCAACTGGCAGGCATACGGGGCGGTCAGCCGCTACGGCAAGTGGATGGCCACGATCACCATGGCAGTGTGCGCCGGCATCATGCTGTGGTGCGTGCCGATCGCCTGGGTGAAGTGGTTCTCGATCGGCAGCATGACCATGGTGGCGATCTGGCTGTGGACCCGGCCGCTGCCGCCGCCTGCAGATTGAGCGCCTGCGGTGGTGCCGGCCGCTGGCCCGCAACCCGATCCCCTGCACCAACCGCTCAGCCGCCAATGGCTATACTCGGGGTATGAAGATCCCCCATCGAAACGCCATCCTGATTCCGCTGGCAGCGGCCTCGCTGCTGCTCCTCGCCGCCTGCGGCAACAAGGGCCCGCTGGTACTGCCGCAGAAGCCGGTGCCGGTGGAAGAAACCGTCGAGCCGGTTGCCGAGCCCGCTACCGAAGCGACCCCGGCGCAGACCCAGGGCAGCGCCACGCCGGCCACGACCGTGGACCCGGCTGCACCGACCACGCAACCGGCGCCTGCGCCTGCGAAGAAGGTGGGCGGCGGGAATGAGTAAGGCCGGTTCCAAGGCCCTGCGCTTCAGCAAGATGCATGGCGCGGGCAATGATTTCGTAGTGATCGACCTGCGTGACGGCAGCGCGCCGCCCCCGCCTCAACTGGCCGCGCGCCTGGCCGACCGCCACACCGGCGTCGGCTGCGACCAGATCCTGACCATCGAAGCGCCGCGCGCGGAAGGCTCGGTGGCGTCGTACCGCATCTGGAATGCCGACGGTTCCAACTCCGAGCAGTGCGGCAACGGCGCGCGCTGCATCGCGGCCTGGCTGATGCGTGAGGGCAGTGCGCAGGGGGATCAGTTCGTCATCGACAGCCCGCTGGCCAGTCATGAGGTGAAGGCCCTGGGCGATGGCCAGTTCGCGGTGACCATGGGCGTGCCTGCGTTCGAGCCGGTCAACGTGCCGCTGGTGGGCTTCGCCCATGCACGCGAGGAGTACCTGCTGCCGTTGCAGGGCGAGAGCATACGCTTCGCCGCGGTGTCGATGGGCAATCCGCACGCGGTGATCGAAGTGGGCCTGATCGATGCAGCACCGGTCGAGCGCGTCGGTTCGCTGCTGCAGCAGCATGCCTCGTTCCCGCGCTCGGTGAACGTGGGTTTTGCCCAGGTGATGGGCCCGGCGCATGCACGTCTGCGTGTGAATGAACGTGGCGTCGGCGAAACCCTGGCCTGCGGCAGCGGCGCCTGCGCCGCTGCGGTGACCCTGATGCAGCGTGGCCGCCTGCAGCGCGATGCGCGCATCAGCCTGCCCGGGGGGGACCTGCGCATCCAGTGGCCGGGCGATGGCCAGCCGGTGGTGATGGCCGGCCCGACCGCATTCGTCTTCGAAGGGGAGTGGATCGCATGACCGAAACCGTCGACAAGCTCGGGGCCCATGAAGTCGCTGCCTGGTTGCGGCGACATCCCGGCTTCCTCAAGCAGTTCCCGGACCTGGCCCTGACCCTGGTGGTGCCACGCGACGACGGCCCGACCGCGTCGCTGGCCAGCTACCAGCTGGAAGTGCTGCGCGAGAAGAACCGCGAGCTGGCACGACGGTTGGCCGATCTGGGTGCCACCGCCCAGGTCAATGAACGCCTGGCAGTGCGCACGCATCAGCTGACCCTGGCGCTGATGAAGCAGGACACCGCCGCCGACACCCTGCGTGCGATGGCAGCGTCGCTGCAGGAAGATTTCGCCGGCGACCTGGTGCGATTGGTGGTGCACACACCGGTGGCCGGGCTGGAACAGGCCGACTGGCTGCAGGTGATCGCCGCGGACGATCCGCAGCTGGGCCCGTTCCGCGATTGCCTGAACGACGGCGAGCCGATCTGCGGCCGCCTGCAGCCGGAAAAGAATGCCGTGCTGTATGGCGTGCGCAGCGAAGAAGTGCAGACCACCGCGCTGCTGCCGTTGCCGGGTGTGGGCCTGATTGCCGTGGGCAGCCACGACCCGAACCGCTTCTACCCGGGCATGGGCACGCTGTTCCTGCGCATGATGGGCGATGCGTTGGCCACCGGCCTGAAGCGCTTCCCGGGCTGAGCAGGATACGACGATGAGCGCGGTACAGGCCTTCCTGCAGCATCTGCAGGTAGAGCGGCGGATGTCGGCACATACGCTCGACGCCTACCGCCGCGACCTGGACGCGCTGTCGGCCTGGGCCGAGCCGCGCGGTGTTGCGGTGGAAGCACTCGATGCCGAGGCGCTGCGCCAGTTCGTTGCCGATGAGCACCGCAGAGGCCTGTCACCCAAAAGCCTGCAGCGCCGCTTGTCGGCCTGCCGCAGCTTCTACGCCTGGCTGCTCAAGCACGGGCGCATCGAGGTCAGTCCGGCGGCGACGCTGAAGGCGCCGCGTGCGCCGCGCCGGTTGCCGCAGGTGCTTGACGCCGACGAAGCCGTGCAGCTGGTCGAGCTGGAACCGGAAGGTGAGCTCGGCCGCCGTGACCGCGCGCTGCTGGAACTGTTCTATTCCTCTGGCCTGCGTCTGAGCGAAGTCTGCGCGTTGACCTGGCGCGACCTGGATTTCGACAGCGGCCTGGTCAACGTGCTGGGCAAGGGCAACCGCCAGCGTCGCGTGCCGTTCGGCCGGCCGGCGCGCGAAGCGCTGCAGGCGTGGCGTGCGGAAAGTGGCGGCGGCCCGGCCTCGCCGGTGTTTCCCGGTCGCAACGGGCCGATCAGCCAGCGTGCGGTGCAGATCCGCATCCGCCAGCTGGCGCAGCGCCAGGGCCTGTTCAAGCACGTGCATCCGCACATGCTGCGGCACAGTTTTGCCAGCCACATCCTGGAATCGTCCGGTGACCTGCGTGGCGTGCAGGAACTGCTTGGCCATGCCGACATCGCAACCACCCAGATCTACACCCACCTTGATTTCCAGCACCTGGCCAAGGTCTACGACGCCGCGCATCCACGTGCGAAGCGGCGCAGCAAGGACGACAAGGCTGAATAGAACGCCCTTGATCTGGATCAGGGCAGGGCGGGCGCTACCGGCGCATCGTGGCCGCAGGCCACGAGGACACCGCCACCATGGCGAAGCCCATACCGTTGCATCCCAAACACCCCGAGCGCATCTGCTGGGGCTGCGACCGCTACTGCGCGGCTGACGCCCTGGCCTGCGGCAATGGCTCCGGGCGCACCCAGCATCCGATCGAGACGCAGGGTGAAGACTGGTACCTCGCCTGGGGCATCGAGCCGAATCCGGACCGGCCGTCGCAGGCCAAGCGCTGAACGGCAGGCGTTCCACGTTCGGGCGGCGGGGTCCGCGCGCATTGCGATGCGCTCGTTAAAAGGGCGCCCTCTTCCCATAGGGCGCCGCCAAGCGCTGAACGGCAGCCATCCGCGCAGGCTTGATCGCACCCGGCGCTGTCCCCATGTCCCGGGAACAGCTATCGGAGGCCGCATGGACCCCAGTCAGAATCCCAACGTTTTCCACGCCACCACCATCGTCTGCGTCCGTCGCGGCGAGCACGTGGCCATTGCCGGCGACGGCCAGGTCACGCTGGGCCACACCGTGATGAAGGGCAATGCGCGCAAGGTGCGCCGCCTCGGCCGAGACGGCCAGGTGCTGGCCGGCTTCGCCGGTGCCGCCGCCGATGCCTTCACCCTGTTCGAGCTGTTCGAGGCCAAGCTGGAAAAGCACGGCCAGCTGCAGCGCGCTGCGGTCGAACTGGCCAAGGATTGGCGCACCGAGCGCCGCCTCGGCAAGCTTGAGGCCCTGCTGGCGGTGGCCGACAAGGAAACCTCGCTGATCATCAGCGGCACCGGTGATGTGATCGAGCCGGAGGACGGCATCATCGCCATCGGTTCCGGTGGTTCCTATGCACTGTCGGCCGCGCGCGCACTGATGGCGCACACCGAACTGGATGCGCGCACCATTGCCAGCGAAGCGATCGGCATTGCCGGCGACATCTGCATCTACACCAACCGCAACGTGGTGGTCGAGGAGCTGTAAGGGTCGTGCCGGCCGCTGGCCGGCAACCTCATGATCCCCCGCACGCGTGCCTGGTTGCCGGCCAGTGGCCGGCACTACCGACAATGAATCCGTGAGCACATCCATGTCGAAGATCGAAGTTTCCTCCGCCACCATGACCCCGCGCGAGATCGTGCAGGAACTGGACCGGCATATCGTGGGCCAGCACGACGCCAAGCGCGCCGTGGCCATTGCCCTGCGCAACCGCTGGCGCCGCATGCAGCTGGTGCCCGAGCTGCGCAATGAAGTGATGCCGAAGAACATCCTGATGATCGGCCCGACCGGCGTCGGCAAGACCGAGATCGCGCGTCGACTGGCCACCCTGGCCAACGCACCGTTCGTGAAGGTCGAAGCCACCCGCTTCACCGAAGTCGGCTACGTCGGCAAGGACGTCGAGCAGATCATCCGCGACCTGGCCGATACCGCGGTCAAGCTGTACCGCGAACAGGCCAAGGTGCGCGTGCGTACCCAGGCCGAGGAGCGCGCCGAAGACCGCATCCTCGATGCGCTGCTGCCGCGCCGCAGCGGTGGCATCGGTTTCGATCCGGAAGTCGCCCGCAACGAGCCGTCGGCGCAGGACAACGAGACCCGCATCAAGTTCCGCAAGATGCTGCGCAACGGTGAGCTGGACGAGCGCGAGATCGAGCTCGACCTGGCTGCCAACGTCAGCATGGACATCATGACCCCGCCGGGCATGGAGGAAATGGGCCAGCAGCTGAAGTCGATGTTCGCCAACCTCGGCGGCGGCGCCAAGGCGCACAAGCGCACGCTGACCATCAAGGCCGCGCGTCCGCTGCTGATCGAGGAAGAAGCCGGCAAGCTGGTCAACGAGGACGACATCCGCACTGCCGCGATCGAGGCCTGCGAGCAGCACGGCATCGTCTTCATCGACGAGATCGACAAGGTCGCCAAGCGTGGTGACAACGTCGGTGGTGGCGACGTGTCGCGCGAAGGCGTGCAGCGCGACCTGCTGCCGCTGGTGGAAGGCTCCAACGTGTCGACCAAGTACGGCACGATCAAGACCGACCACATCCTGTTCATTGCTTCGGGCGCGTTCCATCTGGCCAAGCCCAGCGACCTGATTCCGGAGCTGCAGGGCCGCTTCCCGATCCGCGTGGAGCTGGGTGCGCTGAGCAAGGGTGATTTCGTGCGCATCCTGACCGAGCCGAAGGCCGCGCTGACCAAACAGTACGAAGCGCTGCTGGCCACCGAAGGCGTCAAGGTCAGCTTCACTGCCGACGCCATCGATCGTCTGGCCGAGATCGCCTTCCAGGTGAACGAGCGCCAGGAGAACATCGGTGCCCGTCGCCTGCATACGGTGCTGGAGCGGCTGCTGGATTCGCTCAGCTACGAGGCACCGGACCGCGACGGCGAAACCCTGGCCATCGACAGCGCTTACGTCGATGCACATCTGGGTGAGCTGGTGCAGGACCCGGACCTGAGCCGCTACATCCTGTAACGCCCGACGCTGCAAAGCATGAGGCCGCCGAAAGGCGGCCTTCTGCTTTGGCAGTCAGCGCGAGTGCCGTGTGCGGTAGGCCTGCAGCACCTGGTCGATCACCGCACTGGTGCGGGCGGCGCTGATGCCGTTGGATGGTGAGTGGCCGTTGCCGCGTAGCTCGTCCACCAGAGTGGCGATCAACGGCTGCTGGATCGACGGCGGGTTCGGGATGTCGAACGCCTGCACGCCCGCTTCCGTCTCCAGAACCACCGGAACGTCCTCGAAGGTGGCAAAGCGCAGTTGTCCGCGATCGCCGGTGATTTCGATTTCATCCTGGCGGCGGAACGCGCAGAAGCTCCATTGGGCGATGCCGTGCGCCCCCGTCCCGGTGCGGAAGCACATCGAGACGCTGTCCTCGGCGACGTAGGCGCCGGTCAACGAGCTGGCCAGGCCACGCACATCGCTCAGCGGCCCCAGCAGATGGTCCAGCAGGTCCAGGGTATGCGAGCCCAGATCGACGAACAGCCCGCCGCCGGCGATCGCCGGGTTGGTCCGCCAGAAGTCCGGCGATGTGGCATTCGCCGAATGCGGCCGGTGCAGGGTGGCGCGCACGCTGCGCGGTGTGCCGATCGCGCCGCTGTCCAGCAGCTGCTTCACCTGCGCGAAGCGGGGCAGGGCGCGACGGTAGTAGGCCACGAACACCGGCACGCCGCTGCGCGCGCTGGCTTCAATGATGCGCTGGCACTCGCCGTGGTCCATGGCCATCGGCTTTTCGATGTAGACCGGCTTGCCCGCGGCAATCGCCTGCAATGCGTAGTGCATGTGCGTGGAGGGCGGCGTCGCAACATAGATCGCGTTCACTTCCGGGTCGGCGATGAGTGCATCGGCGTCCGCGTACCAGCGGGGAATCGCATGGCGCCGCGCATAATCCTCGGCCAACGCCGCATTGCGGCGCATGACCGCCGCCACCCGTGAGCCCGGCGTGTTGGCCAGGGCCGGCCCGCTCTTCTTCTCGGTGACGCTGCCGCAGCCGATGAAGCCCCACACCACGTTGTCCAGGATCATGGGTCCGTCCTCAGATGAGTGTCGCGGTGGCGGCAGCAGCTCTACTCACGCTTCGGGCAGCGGCTCGGGCACCGTCCCGGGCACGAACACGCCTTCTTTCACGTAGGCGGCCAGGGTCATGTCCAGCGCAAGCATGCCGTCGCGCTTGAGGTCCATCAGTTCCGGTTCGACCATCGCGCCATGCAGTACGCCCAGCACAGTGGCGTGCAGCATGCGCGCGGCGATCTTCGGGTCCGCGCCTTCGCGCAGCTGGCCCAGGTCCTGGGCCCGGCGCAGGGCGCGCTCCATCCGGTCCAGCGCATCGCGGAAGCCGGCCTGCTGCATTTCGGTCAGCACCTTGGT
This sequence comes from Stenotrophomonas mexicanensis, assembly GCF_032911605.1. Taxonomy (NCBI): domain Bacteria; kingdom Pseudomonadati; phylum Pseudomonadota; class Gammaproteobacteria; order Lysobacterales; family Lysobacteraceae; genus Stenotrophomonas; species Stenotrophomonas mexicanensis. The sequence goes on along the minus strand of NZ_JAWJTG010000003.1, from coordinate 16,434 downwards.
ATCGGCCGAGGCGTCACTGCGCAGCATGATCTCCATGGTCTTGCGCAGGCGTTCGTCCTCGGACAGCTCGATGAACGAGTGGATCATCACTGCGCGCAGGTCGTGCACCGGTGTGTCGCGCTGGTCGGTGGAGGTGCGCTCCAGTTCCTGCATGAAGGGCAGGTGCACCCGTTCGACGATCGCGGCCAGCACCTCGCTCTTGTTCTTGAAGTGCCAGTACACCGCGCCACGGGTATAGCCGGCGCGGGCGCCGATCATCTCCAGCGTGGTACGGGCCACGCCGTGTTCATGGAAGCAGGCTTCGGCGGCGTCAAGGATGCCTTCCCGGGTTGCCTGGGTGTCCTCTTTGGTCTTGCGGGCCATGGGTGTGGGTACGAGTGCGGGTGAAACGTGGCTGAATTGTACCGGTTTACAAACAAACAAGCATGTATGTATATTTCGCACCCATCATTCCCGTCGTGTGCGTGGCAGGCCCGTCCGGCTCCCACTCCACCCGGGTGGGCGCTGTTCGCACGGTCTTCACCTTCGCTGGTGGAGGGTCCGCCGTATCAGCGCTGGCTGAGACCCTTTCCTTCAAGAGCCTTTCCGTCATGTTGCTGAGCCGAATCCGACCCTTTGCACTGTCGCTGGCAATCGCCGCGACCGTGGCTGCCTGCGGCGGCCAACCCCAGGCCCCCGAACAGGGCCCGGGTGACGTCACCGTGGTCACGCTGAAGTCCGAGACCGTGGGCCTGACCCGCGAGCTGCCGGGCCGTACCAACGCCTTCCTGGTCGCCGAAGTGCGTCCGCAGGTCAACGGCATCGTCGCCAAGCGCCTGTTCACCGAGGGCGGCATGGTCAAGGCTGGCGAGCCGCTGTACCAGATCGAGGACGCCAGCTACCGCGCACAGGCCAACAGTGCCCGTGCCCAGCTGGCGCGTGCCGAGGCCACCGCCAACGCCGCGCGCCTGAGCGCCAAGCGCATCACCGAGCTGGCCAAGGTCGATGCGGTCAGCCAGCAGGACCTGGAAAACGCGGTGGCCGCGCAGAAGCAGGCCGAGGCTGACGTCGGTGCCGCCAAGGCCGCGCTGGATGCGGCCAACGTCACTCTGGGCTACGCCCGCATCACCGCGCCGATCAGCGGCCGCATCGGCAAGTCCAGCGTCACCCAGGGTGCGCTGGTCAGCGCCGGCCAGGCCAATGCGCTGGCCACCGTGCAGCAGCTGGACCCGATCTATGTCGACCTGACCCAGTCCTCGGCCGAGCTGCTGCAGCTGCGCCGCGAGCTGGCCGCGGGCCGCCTGCAGGACAACCAGACGCTGCCGGTCAGCATCCTGATGGAAGACGGCAGCACCTTCGAGCACAAGGGCACGCTGGAGTTCTCCGAAGTCAGCGTCGACCCGGCCACTGGCAGCTTCGGCCTGCGCGTGAAGGTGGACAATCCGGACGGCCTGCTGATGCCGGGCACGTACGTGCGCGCGGTGATCGGTGGCGGCGTGCGCAGCGATGCAGTGCTGGTGCCGATGGCCGGCATCGCCCGCGATCCGAAGGGTGACACCTCCGCGATGGTGGTCGACAAGGACAACAAGGTCGAAGTGCGCCCGGTCAAGGTCAGCCGCACGGTTGGCGACAAGTGGCTGGTCGAGGACGGTCTGAAGGCCGGCGACAAGGTCATCGTCGAAGGCCTGCAGAAGATCGGCCCCGGCATGCCGGTCAAGGCCACCGAGAAGGGCGCTGCGCCGGCCAAGCCGGCAGCCGCCGCCCAGCCTGCCGCTCCGGCCGGCGACGCGAAGTAAGCGGAGAACCCCATGGCACGCTTTTTCATCGATCGACCCATCTTTGCATGGGTGATCGCCATCATCATCATGCTCGCCGGCGGCCTGGCCCTGTTCAAGCTGCCGGTCTCGATGTACCCCAACGTCGCACCGCCGGCGGTGGAAATCAGCGCCACCTATCCGGGTGCATCGGCCAAGGTGGTCGAGGACTCGGTGACGCAGATCATCGAGCAGAACATGAAGGGCCTTGATGGCCTGATCTATTTCTCCTCCAACAGTTCGTCCAACGGCCAGGCCACCATCACCCTGACCTTCGAGAGCGGCACCAACCCGGACATCGCCCAGGTGCAGGTGCAGAACAAGCTGCAGCTGGCCATGCCGCTGCTGCCGCAGGAAGTGCAGCGGCAGGGCATCAACGTGGCCAAGTCCAGCTCGGGCTTCCTGAACGTCATCGCGTTCGTGTCCGAGAACGGCAGCATGGACGCCAACGACATCGCCGACTACGTCGGTTCCAATGTCGTTGACCGTCTGAGCCGCGTGCCGGGCGTGGGCAACATCCAGGTGTTCGGTGGCAAGTACGCCATGCGTATCTGGCTGGACCCGAACAAGCTGCACACCTACGGCCTGTCCGTTGCGGAAGTGACCGCAGCAGTCAAGGCACAGAACGCCCAGGTGGCCATCGGCCAGCTCGGCGGCGCGCCGTCGATCAAGGGCCAGCAGCTCAACGCCACCATCAATGCGCAGTCGCGCCTGCAGACCCCGGAACAGTTCCGCAACATCATCGTGCGCGGTGCGCAGGACGGTGCCGAGCTGCGCCTGGGCGATGTCGCCCGTGTCGAACTGGGTGCAGAGTCCTACGACTTCGTCACCCGCTACAACGGCCAGCCGGCCAGCGGCCTGGCGGTCACCCTGGCCACCGGCGCCAACGCGCTGGATACCGCGGCCGGCGTGGATGCCGCGCTGCAGGACATGAAGAGCTTCTTCCCGGCCGGCCTGAAGGCCGAGATCCCGTACGACACCACCCCGTTCGTGCGCGTGTCGATCAAGGGCGTGGTGCAGACCCTGATCGAAGCGATCGTGCTGGTGTTCGTGGTGATGTACCTGTTCCTGCAGAACTTCCGCGCCACCCTGATCCCGACCATCGCCGTGCCGGTGGTGCTGCTGGGTACCTTCGGCGTGCTGGCGATGCTGGGCTTCTCGGTGAACATGCTGACCATGTTCGCGATGGTGCTGGCGATCGGCCTGCTGGTGGACGATGCCATCGTGGTGGTGGAGAACGTCGAGCGCATCATGTCCGAGGAAGGACTGTCGCCGCTCGAGGCCACCCGCAAGTCGATGGGCCAGATCACCGGCGCGCTGGTGGGTATCGGCCTGGTGCTGTCGGCGGTGTTCGTGCCGATGGCCTTCATGAGCGGTTCCACCGGCGTGATCTACCGCCAGTTCTCGGCCACGATCGTTTCGGCGATGGCGCTGTCGGTGCTGGTCGCGATCGTGCTGACCCCGGCGCTGTGCGCGACCATGCTCAAGCCGCTGAAGAAGGGTGAGCACCACGTCGCACACAAGGGCTGGTCCGGTCGTTTCTTCAATGGTTTCAATCGCGGCTTCGACCGCACCAGCGAAAGCTACCAGCGCGGTGTGCGCGGCATCATCCACCGTCCGTGGCGCTTCATGGGCATCGTGGCGGCACTGTTCGTGCTGATGGGCGTGCTGTTCGTGCGCCTGCCCAGCTCGTTCCTGCCCAACGAAGACCAGGGCGTGCTGATGGCGCTGGTGCAGGCGCCGGTCGGTGCCACCCAGGAACGTACGCTGGAATCGATCGCGGCACTGGAAAACCACTTCCTGCAGAACGAGAAGGATGCGGTGGACTCGGTGTTCTCGGTGCAGGGCTTCAGCTTCGCCGGTATGGGCCAGAACGCGGGCATGGCATTCGTCAAGCTGAAGGACTGGAGCGAGCGTGACGCCGACAATGGCGTGATGCCGATCACCGGTCGCGCGATGGCGGCACTGGGCCAGATCAAGGATGCCTTCATCTTCGCCTTCCCGCCGCCGGCCATTCCGGAACTGGGTACCGCGTCGGGCTACACCTTCTTCCTGAAGGACAACAGCGGCCAGGGCCACGAGGCACTGGTGGCCGCGCGCAACCAGCTGCTGGGCCTCGCCGCCGGCAGCAAGAAGCTGGCCAACGTGCGCCCGAACGGCCAGGAAGACACGCCGCAGTTCCGCATCGACATCGATGCAGCCAAGGCGACCTCGCTGGGGCTGTCGATCGACCAGATCAACGGTACCTTGGCCGCCGCATGGGGCAGCTCGTACATCGACGACTTCGTCGATCGTGGCCGCGTCAAGCGTGTGTTCGTGCAGGCCGACCAGCCGTTCCGCATGGTGCCGGAGGACTTCGATCTCTGGTCCGTGAAGAACGACAAGGGCGAGATGGTGCCGTTCAGCGCGTTCGCCACCAAGCACTGGGACTATGGTTCGCCGCGTCTTGAGCGCTACAACGGTGTGTCGGCGATGGAAATCCAGGGCGAACCGGCCCCCGGTGTCGCGTCTGGTGATGCCATGGCCGAGATCGAACAGCTGGCCAAGCAGCTGCCGGCGGGCTTCGGCATCGAGTGGACGGCGATGTCCTACCAGGAACGCCAGGCCGGCTCGCAGACGCCGCTGTTGTACACGCTGTCGCTGATGATCGTGTTCCTGTGCCTGGCCGCGATGTATGAAAGCTGGAGCGTGCCGACCGCGGTGCTGCTGGCGGCCCCGCTGGGTATCCTCGGCGCGGTGCTGGCCAACACCTTCAAGGGCCTGGAGCGCGACATCTACTTCCAGGTGGCGATGCTGACCACGGTGGGCCTGACCAGCAAGAACGCGATCCTGATCGTCGAGTTCGCCAAGGAAAACCTGGAGAAGGGGGCCAGCCTGATCGAGTCGATCATGCACGCCGTGCGCGACCGCTTGCGCCCGATCGTGATGACCTCGCTGGCCTTCGGCATGGGCGTGGTGCCGCTGGCAATCTCCACCGGTGCCGGCTCCGGTGCCAAGCAGGCGATCGGCACCGGTGTGCTCGGCGGCATGATCGTCGGCACCGTGCTCGGCGTGTTCTTCGTGCCGCTGTTCTTCGTGGTGGTGCAGCGCGTGTTCAAGCGCAAGTCCACGACGTGACCTGAAACGGTAGTGCCGGCCGCTGGCCGGCACCTACTGCCCGCGTGATGTGAATCCAACGAGGTTGCCGGCCAGCGGCCGGCACTACCTCCTGCCATCCGGCAGTACCGATGGAAGTCATTCCCATGAAAAGTGCATCCCTGTTCCTTTCCATTGCCGCCTCGCTCGCGCTCGCCGGCTGCTCCACCCTGGTGCCGAAGAACACCGCCGTTGCTCCGGCCATTCCGGCGCAGTGGCCGGCCGAGGCCGCGCAGGGCGAGGTGGCCGATGTCGCCGCCGTCGGCTGGCGCGACTTCTTCACCGATGCGCGCCTGCAGCAGGTGATCGACCAGTCGCTGCAGAACAACCGCGACCTGCGCGTGGCCGTACTCAACGTTGAACGCGCGCGCGGCCAGTACCGCGTACAGCGCGCCGACCGTGTGCCCGGCGTGGCAGTCACCGGCCAGATGGACCGCCGTGGTACCGACGCCGGTGTCACCGAGCAGTTCACCGCCGGTGTCGGCGTAGCCGAGTTCGAGCTGGATCTGTTCGGCCGCGTGCGCAATCTCAGTGAAGCGGCGCTGCAGCAGTACTTCGCCGTGGCCGCCAACCGCCGCAACGCGCAGCTGAGCCTGGTGGCCGAGACCGCCACGGCGTGGCTGACCTACGGGGCTGATGCGCAGCGGCTGAAGATCGCCGATGCCACGCTGAAGACCTACGAGGATTCGCTGCGCCTGGCCGAGGCCCGCCACGAGCGTGGTGGCAGTTCGGCGCTGGAGCTGACCCAGACCCGTACCCTGGTCGAGACCGCACGTACGGATGCTGCACGCCTGCGCGGGCAGTTGGCCCAGGACCGCAACGCTCTGGCTCTGCTGGCCGGCGGCCAGTTGGATCCGGCACTGCTGCCGGACAGCATCGAACCGCAGCTGCTGGCACTGGCACCGCCGCCGGCCGGCCTGCCCAGCGACGTGTTGCTGCAGCGCCCGGACATCATGGCCGCCGAACACCAGCTGCTGGCGGCCAACGCCAACATCGGTGCGGCACGCGCGGCGTTCTTCCCGAGCATCTCGCTGACCGGCAGCATCGGTAGTGGTTCGAGCGAATTGTCCAACCTGTTCGACAGTGGCACCCGCGTGTGGAGCTTCCTGCCGAAGATCACGCTGCCGATCTTCCAGGGCGGCAAGCTGCGCGCCAATCTGGCCATCGCCAATGCGGACCGTGACATCGCGCTGGCGCAGTACGAGAAGTCGATCCAGGTGGGCTTCCGCGAAACCGCCGATGCGCTGGCGTTGAACGTCAGCCTGGATGAGCAGGTGAGTTCACAGCAGCGCCTGGTGGAAGCGGCCGAACAGGCCAACCGCCTGTCGCAGGCACGCTACGACGCTGGCCTGGACAGCTTCGTGACCCTGCTTGATGCGCGCCGTACCGCCTACAACGCGCAGCAGACCCAGCTGCAGGCGCAGCTGGCCCAGCAGGCCAACCGCATCACCCTGTACAAGGTGCTGGGCGGCGGCTGGCACGAGCGCGGGTAAGCAGTGCTTCTGGTAGGTGCCAACCTTGGTTGGCACGAATGCGTCAGCTCAGGCGGCTGACCCTGTGCCAACCAAGGTTGGCACCTACCTGGAGATCGAGGGTAATGCCGGCCGCGGGCCGGCATTGTCATTTCAGGAACTGCTACACCGCTTCATCGTCGCGCCGCGCTGCATGGCAGGCGCGCACACGCGCCAGCGCGTCGCCAGCTTCGCGCGCCATCTGCTCGTACTCGCGCCGGATCTCTTCCAGCCGCTCCTCGTCCAGTTCTTCCAGATCCAACAGTTCGTTGTTGGCTTCGGCCGTCGCGCGGATCAGCTCGTCCAGCTTGATCTGCATCGCGGCGGTATCTGCGTTCTGCGTGTGCTGGATCAGGAACACCATCAGGAAGGTGATGATGGTGGTACCGGTGTTGATCACCAGCTGCCAGGTGTCGTTGAAACCGAATACCGGGCCACTGATGCCCCAGATCACCACGATCGCTACCGCAGCCAGGAAGGTCCACGGCGAACCGGTGGCGGCCGCGGCCTTCTTGGCGATCGTATTGAACAGGTTGCGTGCTTTCATCGTCGTCGTCCCACTCAGGTGACGAGGATGATCGGCGGTGGCTCGTGCAGGGGCCGTGCAGCTCAGGCGCGCAGGCGCGGGGCGTCCTGCAGGCGCACCGGGCTGGTCTGGTAGACGTGCTGCCAGCAACGGTCGACGAATTCGCGGGCCTGGGCTTCGCTCAGGCGCGGCATGATCTGCAGGGCGTACTGGGTCTGGAACATCTCGTCGCGCTGCGCATTGCTGGCGCGCGGCTGGGTGATCAGCGAATCACAGGCGAACTTGATCCACGGCACGTAGGAGCCGAACGAGTTGTGCGGTAGTGCGCCGTCGGCATGCTGGCGGCGCCAGTGGTCAAGCTCGGCGTCAACGTTGATGACCGGGGGAATGGTGGGGACTTCAGCGTGCATGACAATCCAGTTCGGTTGAGTGGAAAGGGAGTGGGGGTTCATCCGAGTGTGGCCGATGCGGCAGTGGAAGCCGCGTCAGCGCGATGTGCAGCCGGCGTTGCGATTGCCTATCAGTTGCGCATGCTCGACCGCGCCGAGGTCTTCGGCCATGTCGGCCATTGCATTGCACAGGCGCTCATGGTCGAGCGGGTGGCCGCGCACCAGTTCCAGCTGCAGGCCCTGGTAGGCGGTCCAGAACAGGGCGCCACGCTGGTGCAGCGCATACTGCTGCTGCAGGCGCTTGCGAATGGCGTCGAGGATCGGGTCGGGCGTGGGGCGTACGGCGTGCGCGCACATGGCTGGCTCCGCCGGGGAAGGAAGTCCCGGTAACCCCACCCTAGGCGCGGCAGCGGGGTGGGGTGTTACCGCAGCGTGTGCATGCAGCGCTGCTGACTGTGCACAGGTTCACGGCATTGGCCGCAAACGCTGCCGGCACTAAGGCGTGCCGGCACTGAAGCGTTCATTAAGCGGGTTCAACAGCACACTGCGTGGTGATCATTCACCGATGTCTTCGTTCCAGATCTCCGGGTACTGCGCAATGAAGCCGCCCAGCAGGTCCACGCATTCCTGGCTGTCCAGGTCGATCACGTTGACGCCGTTTTCGCGCAGCCAGTCGATGCCACCCTGGAAGGTGCGCGATTCGCCCACCACCACGGTGCCGATGTTGAACTGGCGCACCAGGCCCGAGCAGTACCAGCACGGCGCCAGGGTGGTGACCATGATGGTGTCCTGGTAGCGGCGCTGGCGGCCGGCCTTGCGGAACGCATCGGTTTCGCCGTGCACCGACGGGTCGCCTTCCTGCACGCGGCGGTTGTGGCCGCAGCCGAGCAGGCGGCCGTCGTTGTGGTACAGCGCCGCGCCGATCGGCACGCCGCCTTCGGCCAGGCCCTGGCGGGCTTCGGCGATGGCGGTCTGCAGCAGGGCCTGGTAGTCGGGCGTGGTGATCATGCGGGGCTCCGGTAAGTCGTGGCCCGCCATGATACGGGCAGGGGGTGCCGCTGGCCCCCGGCGGTGCGATAATCGGGGCCATGAGCGAATCCCCCTACAAAGCCGGTACCACCCATTTCGGGTTCCGCGACGTCGCCGCCAAGGACAAGCAGAAGCTGGTCGGCCAGGTGTTCACCTCGGTCGCGCGCAACTACGACCTGATGAACGACCTGATGAGCCTGGGCGTGCACCGGGCGTGGAAGCGCTACTACGTGGCCACCGCGCAGGTGAAGCCGGGCGACCGCGTGCTCGATCTGGCCGGCGGCACCGGCGACATCGCCGCCCTGCTGAAGGAGCGCGTCGGCGCCGAGGGCTCGGTGGTGCTGGGCGACATCAACGCCGGCATGCTGTCGGTCGGCCGTGACCGCCTGACCAACCGCGGCCTGGTGCTCGGCCTGGACTATGTGCAGTGCAACGCCGAAGCCCTGCCGTTCCCGGACAACAGCTTCGACCTGGTGACCATTGCCTTCGGCCTGCGCAACGTGACCGACAAGGACGCCGGCCTGCGCGAGATGTACCGCGTGCTGAAGGTCGGCGGCCAGGCCCGCGTGCTGGAGTTCTCCGAAGTCACCGCCGACTGGTTCAAGCCGATCTACGACTTCCACTCGTTCAAGATCCTGCCGAAGCTGGGCAAGCTGTTCGCCAACGATTCGGACAGCTACCAGTACCTGGCCGAGAGCATCCGCAAGCACCCGCCGCAGGAAGAGCTGAAGGCGATGATGGGGCAGGCCGGCTTCGAGCGCTGCCACTACAAGAACCTGACCGGCGGCATCGTTTCGATCCACTCCGGCTACAAGCTGTAGTTCCTGCTCTGGTAGGTGCCAACCTTGGTTGGCACACGCCTGCACCGGGCGCTGACACATCCGTGCCAACCAAGGTTGGCACCTGCCTGTAGAAGCCGACCTTGGTTGGCATGCGCCCGAGGCGCAGGATCGGCCCCGGCTGCCATTACCCCGCACCGCGCAACGCCTGCGGGGCCGGAGGGAGTTACCATTGGGGATCTGATCCCCGTAACGGTCCCGATTCATGCGTAATCCGCTGATGCTCCTTCCGCTGGCCGTGGCCCTGGCCGCCGGCTGCTCCCAGGAGGCGGCTGCACCCGCCGCCGCCCCGACTGCCGAAAAGGCCCCCGCCGCTCCCGTGAACGCCGAAAACCGCAGCCACGACGAAAGCTCGTACGCCGAGCCGGACAAGGTCGTCATCAAGGACATCGCGCTGGACCTGAAGCTGGACTTCGACCAGAAGCAGATCGGCGGCACCGCCACCTACACCCTGGAATGGAAGCAGAAGGATGCCAAGCAGCTGGTGCTCGACACCCGCGAGCTGACCGTGTCCAAGGTCGAGGCCGTCGCCGCCGATGGCGCGCGCAGCCCGCTGAAGTTCGAGCTGGCCGCCGCTGACAAGGTGTTCGGCAGCAAGCTGACCATCGAGGCCCCGGAACAGCCGGCCAAGGTGGAAGTGACCTACCACACCGCGCCGACCGCATCGGGCCTGCAGTGGCTGGCACCGTCGATGACCGAGGGCAAGAAGCTGCCCTTCATGTTCAGCCAGTCGCAGGCCATCCACGCCCGTTCCTGGGTGCCGCTGCAGGACACCCCGAGCGTGCGTTTCACCTACAGCGCGCACGTGGTCTCGCGCCCGGACGTGATGGTGCTGATGAGCGCCGACAACGATCCGAAGGCCGCGCGTGACGGTGACTACACCTTCAAGATGCCGCAGCCGATTCCGTCCTACCTGCTGGCCATCGCTGCCGGTGACCTGGTATTTGAGCCGATCTCCGGCCGCTCCGGCGTCTGGGCCGAGCCGACCATGGTCAACAAGGCCGCCAAGGAATTCGAAGACACCGAGAAGATGATCGGTGCCGCCGAGAAGCTGTACGGCGAATACCGCTGGGGCCGCTACGACATGCTGGTGCTGCCGCCGTCGTTCCCGTTCGGCGGCATGGAGAACCCGCGCCTGACCTTCGCCACCCCGACCGTGATCGTCGGTGACAAGTCGCTGGTCTCGCTGGTCGCCCACGAACTGGCGCACAGTTGGTCCGGCAACCTGGTGACCAACGCCAGCTGGAAGGACATCTGGCTCAATGAAGGCTTCACCACCTACGTCCAGGGCCGCATCACCGAAGCTCTGTACGGCAAGGAAATGGCCGAGATGGAGAAGCAGATCGACCAGACCGACCTGCTGGCCGAAGTGAAGGACATGAGCCCGGCCGACCAGGCGCTGGCGCTGCCGCCGCTGAACGAGCGTGACCCCGACGAAGCCCTGAGCCAGGTCGCCTACGTCAAGGGTTCGTGGTTCCTGGAATTCCTGGAGCAGCGCTTCGGCCGCGAAACCTTCGATCCGTTCCTGCGTGGCTGGTTCGATGACCACGCCTTCCAGAGCGCGAACACCGACCAGTTCGTCGAGTACCTGAAAAAGAACCTGCTGCCGAAGAATCCGTCGGCAGTGACCGATGCCGAACTGAAGGCGTGGCTGGACGAGCCGGGCATCCCGGCGTTCGCGGCCAAGGCGCAGTCGCGCAACTTCAGCAGCGTCGATACCGCGCGCATCGCGTTTGCCAGCGCCGGCACCGTGCCGAGCAGCCAGGTCATCGCCGACTGGAGCACGCAGGAATGGGTGCGCTTCATCGACGGCCTGGGCGCGACCCAGCCGCTGGACAAGCTGGCCACGCTGGACAAGGCCTTCCACTTCACCGGCACCCCGAATGGCGAGATCGCCATGCGCTGGTACCCGCTGGCGATCCGCAGCGGTTACGAGCAGGCCAACGAAGGGGCCGCTGCGTTCATCGAGCGCGTCGGCCGTCGCAAGCTGATCCTGCCGATCTACGCCGAACTGGTGAAGACCCCGAAGGGTCTGGAGCTGGCCAAGCAGGCCTTCGAGAAGGCCAAGCCGGGCTACCACCCGATCACCACCGCCTCGGTCCAGGACATGCTGGCCAAGGCCGAAGCCAAGTAAGAAAACGCGCCGGGTATCCCCCGGCGCTTTTTTTGTAGAGTCGAGCTTGCTCGACTGGCTCTTCAACAGCAGTCGAGCAAGCTCGACTCTACAGATATGCGAAAACACGAAGGACCTCCGCCATGAAACGACTGATCCTGCTCACCGCCTGTACGCTGGCCCTGACCGCCTGCAGCAACCCCGAGGAAGAGCGCAAGGCGCAGGAAGCCGCCGCTGCCGCCGTGCAGGCACAGAAGGAAGTCAAGGCCGAAGACGTGGCCAAGCAGTACGACATGGCCGTGGCCGCACAGGACTGGGAGCGTGCGCGCCTGCATGGCGCCTCGCTGCTGGACCAGTACAAGGACACCGCCGCCGCCGAGCGCATCGCCGCCGGCTTCGACGAGGTCAAGGCCAAGGGCGATGCTGCGCGCGACCTGCGCCGCATGCAGGCACTGTGGCAGTACAACCAGATCCCGGTGGGCAACAAGGGCAACCAGGTTTCGGCGCAGATCTACAGCAAGGAACGGGTGGACGTGGATGGCAGCGGTGCCAAGCCGGTGCAGCTGGTGTTCCGCGATCATCCGGAGTGGAAGCGGCATGCCTACCTGGTGCTGCAGGCCGGCGATTTCCGTTGCCCGCAGTGCACGGTGAAGGTGACCGTGGACGACGGCAAGCCGATTTCCATGGCGGCCTGGCGCCCGAAGACCGATGAAGCCATCGCGCTGTTCATCACCGACCAGAAGGCGCTGTGGAAGCTGGCGCGCAAGGGCAAGTCGATCAGCATCGAGTTCCCGGTCAAGGCCGGCGGCACGCGTACCGCCGTGTTCGAAACCGGTGGTGTCGACGCCAGCCGCATGCCGCAGTGGTGGCAGTGATGGTTGCGGCGGGCAGCGCAGTGCACGCGTTGTCCGCGATCCGGCACTGGGTGTTCGACATGGACGGCACGCTGACGGTGGCCGTGCATGACTTCGCCGCGATCCGCCGCGCGCTGCAGATCGCCGCGGAGGAAGACATCCTCGACCACATCGCGGCGCTGCCGGATGCACCGGCGCAGGCCAAGCGTGAGTGGCTGCTGGATCACGAGCGCACGCTGGCCGAGGACGCGCTGCCGGCGCCGGGTGCGGTGAAGCTGCTGCGCGCGCTGGCGGCGGCGGGCTGCCGGCTGGGCATCCTGACCCGCAACGATCATGCGCTGGCGAAGCTGACCCTGGACGCGATCGGGGTCGGGGAACTGTTCGACGATGCCGACATCATCGGCCGCGATGAAGCGGTGCCCAAGCCGTCGCCGGATGGCCTGCAGCAGCATCTTCGACGCTGGGGAATCGGGGCTGCGGAGGCGGTGATGGTCGGAGACCACGCCTATGACCTGGAGTGCGGGCGCGCCGCGGGCACCCACACCGTGCTGGTCAACCTGCCGGAGAACCCGTGGCCGGGCAGTGCCGACTGGCATTTCGCTGATTGCCGCGACCTGTTGGCCGCCTGGCAGCAGAAGGGGTAGTGCCGGCCGCTGGCCGGCAGTGTCGACCAAGGCCGACACCTACCAAGGCACAGCGTGTCGACCAAGGTCGACACCCACCGAGCGGGTGCGCGGGCAGTTCGGTTTACGCGCCCAGCGCGTAACCGAACTGCTGCTTGAACTGCTCGTTGAACTCATCGAAGGTGAAACGCTGGTTCTGCGTGCCCGGGTGCTCGACCTTCAGTGCGCCCATCAGGTTGCCCATGCGGCCGATGGTTAGCCAGTCGTAGCCCTTCTGGATGCCGTAGATCAGGCCGGCGCGGAAGGCGTCGCCACAGCCGGTCGGGTCGACCACGCGGCGCTCGTGCGCCGGGGGGATGTCGTAGCTCTTTTCCGGGGTGTGGATGACCGCGCCCTTCGGGCCACGGGTGGTGATGTAGGCCTTGACCCGGCTGACGATCTCCTTCTCGTCCCAACCGGTGCGTTCCTGCAGCAGGTTCGACTCGTAGTCGTTGACCACCACGTAGTCGGCCTGCTCGATGAACTCGCGCAGCTCCGGGCCGTTGAACAGCGGCATGGCCTGGCCCGGGTCGAAGATGAACGGAATGCCGTCTTCGTGGAATTCCTGCGCGTTCTGGATCATCCCTTCGCGGCCGTCCGGGCCGACCAGGCCCAGGGTCACGCCCGGTACGCCACGCACGTGGTTTTCGTAGGAGCGCATCATCGCGCCCGGGTGGAAGGCGGTGATCTGGTTGTTGTCGTGGTCGGTGGTGATGAACGCCTGCGGGGTGAACAGCTCATCGATCACGCGCACGCGCGACAGGTCGATGCCCAGGCCGTCGAAGTATTCGCGGTACGGACCGAAGTCCGAACCCACGGTGCCCATCGGGATCGGCTGGCCGCCCAGCAGGTGCAGGTTGTAGGCGATGTTGCCGGCGCAGCCGCCGAACTCGCGGCGCATGCGCGGCACCAGGAAGGACACGTTCAGGATGTGCACCTTGTCCGGCAGGATGTGATTCTTGAACTGGTCCGGGAACACCATGATGGTGTCGAAGGCAAGAGAACCACAGATCAGAGCGGACATCGATGTAAGCCTATGCGGTGAATTTTGGGGTGGGCCAGCCCGGTTCGGCGGGCAAGCAAACGGCGCCCTTGGGCGCCCGACGGCGCAAAGGTTACCCGCTGGTGCCGCTCAGGGCCAGAACCGGGTGAGACCCGATCAGGCCGAAAGCCTGTGAAGACGCGGGTTCAGCTAGTTTTTTCCTTGCTCGGCGGCAGGCGGGTTGCTAGGCTTGTCGGCCTCGATTTCTGCCCATTTTTTCGCCATCCCGCGGCGGGCACGACACCCCTCAGGACTCCTTCCTCAGATGTTCAAGAAACTCCGTGGCATGTTCTCCAACGACCTGTCCATCGACCTGGGCACGGCCAACACCCTCATCTACGTGCGCGGGCAGGGGATCGTGCTGAACGAGCCATCGGTCGTGGCCGTGCGTCAGGACCGTGCCATTGGTGGTACCCGCTCGGTGGCAGCCGTAGGCGCCGAAGCCAAGCAGATGCTTGGCCGTACCCCGGGCCACATCACCACCATCCGCCCGATGAAGGACGGCGTCATCGCCGACTTCACCTACACCGAGGCGATGCTCAAGCACTTCATCAAGAAGGTGCACAAGTCGCGCGTGCTGCGCCCGAGCCCGCGCGTGCTGGTCTGCGTGCCGGCCGGCTCGACCCAGGTCGAGCGCCGCGCGATCAAGGAATCGGCCGAGGAAGCCGGTGCCCGTGATGTGTTCCTTATCGAAGAGCCGATGGCCGCCGCGATCGGCGCCGGCATGCCGGTTACCGAAGCCCGTGGCTCGATGGTCATCGACATCGGCGGCGGCACCACCGAGGTGGCGGTGATCTCGCTCAACGGCATCGTCTATTCGGCCTCGGTCCGCATCGGCGGCGACCGCTTCGACGAGTCGATCACCAACTACGTGCGCCGCAACCACGGCATGCTGATCGGCGAAGCCACCGCCGAGCGCATCAAGGTCGAGCTGGGCTGCGCCTACCCGCAGGCGGAAGTGATCGAGATGGAAATCTCCGGCCGCAACCTCGCCGAGGGCGTGCCGAAGATGATCAAGATCAGCTCCAACGAGGTGCTCGAGGCCCTGCACGAGCCGCTGTCGGGCATCGTCAGCGCGGTCAAGCTGGCGCTGGAGCAGACCCCGCCGGAACTGTGCGCCGACGTCGCCGAGCGCGGCATCGTGCTGACCGGTGGTGGCGCCCTGCTGCGTGACCTGGACCGCCTGATTTCCGAGGAAACCGGCCTGCACGTGCAGGTGGCGGACGATCCGCTGACCTGCGTGGCCCGCGGCGGTGGCCGTGCGCTGGAGCTGGTCGACATGCACGGCAACGAGTTCTTTGCGCCGGAATAAGCCGTCCCGGCTGCCTGCGCCCGCAGCGCCCCTCCGGGGTGCGGCCCACCATGAGGGTAGGCCGGCACCGGCGGGGCGTCCGCGTGTTTCCCTTCCGCCTTCTGCCAGTTGAATCGTTGCCGTGCCGCCCTACGCCGGACCTCCCGTTGCTTCCCGATCCGGTGATGCCGCCAGCCCGCTGCGTCTGCTGGCTTATCTCGCACTGGCCATCACCCTGATCGTGCTTGACGACCAGGCCGGCTGGCTTGCGCAGCTGCGCGGGCAGGCCAACAGCCTGGTGCAGCCGGTATGGGCACTGGCGGGACTGCCGGGCAAGCTCGGCAACCAGGTCAAGGACTCGGCGGCCAGCCACGGCCAGCTGGTCAACGAGAACCGTGAACTGCGCAACCAGCTGCTGCTGGCCAACGCCCGCCTGACCCGCCTGCAGACCGCCGCGTTGGACAACGCCCAGCTGCGTGAACTGCTGAACGTGGCCGAGCGCAGTGGCCTGGACGTGCAGCTGGCGCCGATCCTGGACATCGACCTGGATCCGGTGAAGCAGCGCCTGGTGCTCGACGCCGGCAGCCGCGAAGGCGTGCACGTCGGCCAGGCGGTGATCGATGCCGGCGGTCTGATGGGCCAGGTGATCAGCGTCACTGGCGGTACCTCCACCGTGCTGCTGCTGACCGACCCCGACCATGCCGTGCCGGTGACGGTGGCCCGCAACGGCGTTCGCCTGATCGTCTACGGCCGCGGCGACAAGCTGGAACTGCGCGACATCCCGCTCAGCGCCGGCGTGGAGGTGGGCGATGAGATCGTCACCTCCGGCCTCGGTGGCCGCTTCCCGGCCGGGTTCCCGGTCGGCACCATCACCGGCCTGCGCCCGGACGACACGCACGCCTTCCTGGTCGGCGAACTGAAGCCGGCGGCGCAGCTGGACCGCGGCCGCGACGTGCTGCTGCTGCGCCCGGGCGCGGCAATTCGCTTGCCTGCGGCCAGCGAACTGTCGCCGACTGCACCTTCGGTGCAACCTGCCCCCGCATCCTCCCTTACCCCCGCGCCTTCGGCGCGCCCCCTTGAACAACAAGGGGGCTCCACTCCAGCCAGCTCCACGGTAGTGCCGGCCGCTGGCCGACAACCGACTCCGTCTTCGACGAAGCCGGTTGCCCCGGCATCCTCCCTTGACCCCGCGCCGTCGGCGCGCCCCCTTGAACAACAAGGGGGCTCCACTCCAGCCAGCTCCACGGTAG